>CAMLEX010000225.1 GCA_946479055.1 uncultured Bacteroidota bacterium
TAAAAATCCTAATCTTTTATCAGCCAATTTCAGATAAGATAAAAGTTGAGCCTGATGTACGGGATGCATACCTTCTTCGCAGGACTTTATTTCAATAATAATTTCATTTTCGACTAAAATATCTAAGAAAAATTCTTTTTTACTATCATAGCCTTTATAAAAAAGAGGAACGTTTACCTGGTAAAGAGCTGCAATATTTCTTAGTTGTCCTTTAACAAATGCATATTCATAAACTGACTCAAGTAATCCGGGGCCAAGTATTTTATGTACTTCCAAAGCCGCTTGAAAAACCTGGGTAGCGAGATATTCATAATGACTTTTATCCATGGAGAGATCCCTTGCGTCTTTGCGCCTTCGCGGTTAAACCTTCTTCTGCTTCAATATACTCCAGCTCGTTTCTTCAGCTATAATCGTATTGCTCAGTTTTCCCAATGATTCAATTTCCATTTCTACCACATCATTGGGTTGCAGCCATTGCTCTACATAATTGGGATCGTTCAATTTTCCTGTACCATTCAGTTCTAAAAAACAACCAGTGCCAACCGTGCCACTTCCAATTACATCGCCTGGATGCAGATCAACACCATAGGATGCCCGTTCAATAATTTCTGCAAAGGTCCAGTCCATATCACCCAGATTTCCTTTACTTACTTGTACACCATTTATACTGCAGGTCATTTCCACGTTCCAGCTTTTGCCTACATGATTTTCTTTGGCAGGAATTTCAAATTCATGCAGTTCATCCAACGTAACTAACCACGGTCCGATAGCAGTAGAGAAATCTTTTCCTTTTGCAGGGCCTAAGTTCAATAACATTTCTTCCATCTGCAAGCGCCTTGCACTCATATCATTCATGATCATCAAACCGCCTATGTATTGATCAGCATGTTCGGCAGGAATGTTGCGGCCGTGTTTACAAATAACAATAGCGGCTTCCAGTTCAAAATCTAATTTTTCAAAATGATCGGGCATGCACTTTACTTCACCAGGTCCTTGGATGCTCAGGTGATTGGTAAAATAAAAGATCGGGTAGTGATCAAACTCAGGGATCATATCTACTTTCCTGTTTCTTCTTGCTGCAGCTACATGTTGGCGGAATGCATAACCATCGCGGCAACTGGTCGGGAAAGGAACAGGAGCAAGTAACTGTACATCTTTTAAAGGAACAGCCCTGTTACTACTCCGGGTGCCTTCTTTCAATAATAATTCGCCAGCCTGGGCTACGGGGTAGGCATCTTCCCAATAATGCAGGAACATATTCATGTTTCCCGGAAGGTCAGGGTGCAATATTTCCATATCATAAACAAGATCATTGACCAGGACACCTAATTGTTCATGTCCTTCTTTGAGGTAGGAAACCAATTTCATCGGCAAATAATTTTATCCATTAATGGCAGCAAAGGTAACCGGATTATCTTTTTATCAGGATGATGTTTTTTGTAGTTTTATACATCAGCTGCAAACAATGATTACATGCGAATACTTTTTTTTCTTTCAGCAGGTTTATTCTCTTCAGTAATGACAATAGCCCAATCACTACCCGCAGATTTCCTTGAGCAATTATTAAAAGAAAAAGGATCAACACAATTACAGAGCGTATTGGAAAATCCTGGTACATACCGCTACCAGCTTATTTATACAAAAATTGACAGGGATAAAAAAAATACTCCGCATTTTGAACATTATACTTACCGGTTGAATAAAGATGAATATTTCAACCCTGCATCAATGGTTAAAATGCCGCTGGCTTTTCTGGCGCTGGAAAAATTGAACAGGAAACACAAAAAAGGTGTAAACAAATTTACTCCTATGCTGACCGACAGTGCAGCAGCACCACAAACAAAAGTATCATCGGACAGTACATCGGCCAACGGATTACCTTCGATAGCACACTATATAAAAAAGGTATTCTTAGTAAGCGACAATGACGCTTATAACCGATTGTATGAATTTCTTGGCCAGCAATATATCAATGAAAGGTTGTGGCAGATGGGATATAAAGACATACGGATCACCCGGCGTTTTGTGAAAATGGATGAAGAACAGAACCGGCATACTAATTCAATCCGGTTTATGAAGGACGAGAAAATAATATATGAGAAACCCGCTGCATACAGTAAAGTGAAATTTGATTTTTCAAAAAAAATATTGATAGGGAATGCTCATTATGACAGGAACGACAAATTGGTAAATGCTCCCATGGATTTTACAACCCATAACAATGCGCCATTGCAAAGCCTGCAACTGTTAATGCAATCAGTATTGTTTCCAGGATCCGTACTCCGACAGCATCGATTTGATTTGAAGAAAAGCGATTATAAAATGCTATACCAATATATGTCGCAGTTACCTTTTGAAAGTAAACATCCGAAGTATGATACAACTGAATTCTTTGATAGCTATACCAAATTTTTCATGTTCAAAGCGGATAAAAGTAAAATTCCTTCACATATTCGTGTTTTCAATAAAACAGGCTGGTCATATGGTTTCCTGATCGATGTAGCTTATGTAGTGGATTTTAAAAATAATGTGGAATTTATGTTGAGCGGCGTTATTTATGTTAATAGTGACGGAGTTCTGAATGATGATAAATATGAATACAAGGAAACCGGGTATCCTTTTTTTAAGGAGGTCGGCAGTATTATTTATGAGTATGAATTAAACCGTTCCCGTAAATGCCAGCCCAACCTGGAAAAATTTAAATTGGAATATACTGAGTAAAAAATAGCGGAGATTGAGTGGCCGCTATTAAAGAAGTTTAAACACCGGCCACTCTTGTCTTATATTCATCCAGTGCTACCGCCAGTCTTTCTTTAGCCGTGGTATCACCAGGTACATTATGCGAAGGATGAATAAAGAGTTTCACACCACGGTTAGCTAATATTTCAGCGACAGTTGTTACCGTCATCCAGACCGCCGTGATAAAACCCATAGTAGAAACGGGCCCTACTTTGTCAACATGATTTTTTAAAGGCACACAGGCATCCTGGATCGGTACACAAGTATCAACAACAAGATCAGCTAGTTGAAAAATATTTTTTCCACTGCTATAACGGGTCGGTTTTCCTTCAGCTTCCTTCGCAGAACCAAATACGATTACTTTCATTCCCTGTTTTTTAGCTTCCAGTGCCACATCTATATTTACTGCATTAATACCTGTATGCGAAAAAAGCCACATGCAATCTCTTGAATCAAACTTATACCCTTTCATGATCTCCGTGCCATATCCTTCTACTCTTTCCAGGAAAACAAAATTGTGTACACTCATGCCACCTACTATATTGGTGAAGAATGTCAATGGTAATTCAACGATCGGGTGAAAACCTACAAATCCACCAATGCGTGGATACATTTCTTCAATTGGAAGGGTCGCATGGCCGCATCCGAATGTATGAACCCACCGCCCGGCTTCAATGGTATCAGCCATGAATTCAGCGGCCTTTTGAATGTTTTCCATTTGCGTATTTTCAATATTATCCATAATTGCTCTTGCATTCTGTAACCATGTTTTTGCCAGCATAACTTTAATTGTTTTTAAATTATAGTGAATAGTATTTTATAATTTGATCTTACCAGCGAGCTTTTGTTTTATCAGGAGTAAAATAATAAGCATACAGAGTATGCAGACTATTATCAGTAGCGGTAAATAATTAACGCTATAGTTTTCTGCAATAAATCCAAAGAAATAATTTATTATGGTATTTCCTGTAAGCGCAATTACAAGGGCAATGCTGAATGCTGTGCCTGATAAGTGAGCATACAACTGGCCAACATAACCAAGGATAACCGGGAATCCGGCTGCTAATCCTACACCTGTAGCAATCAATGCTGCAAAAAAGATATTATAAGAGTTGGCATACATTAAAATAAGGTTGCTTGTTATCACCAACAGTAAAGATGTCAGCATAACGATAAAAGAAGATATTTTTTTTAACAACGATCCTAATAGCAATCTTGCAACAGTTAAGCCAACAACGGAAAATGATAAGGCATATAAAGCCGATTCATTTGTTATCTTCAATTTATGCTGGAGAAAAGTAGTTGTCCAGTTATTGGATAAACTTTCAACCCCACTTTGAAAAAAAAGAAAAAATCCTGTAAGCAATAATGCGGGTTCCCTTAACAATCTTGCGCCTTCTTTAAGTGGAAATCCCTGTGCTTGTTTAGGCGTTGGAAACAAAATAAAAGTGAACAAGATAACAGGAAGTAGCATAAAGAAACCAACAGCGGCAAGTATAGTGGTGTATTGAAAATGTTTTGATAAAATGCCCAGCAACAAGGGCATGCCCAAAGCGCCGATACCAAAGAAAACTCCCAGCAGGCTAAGGTTGGCGCCTTTATTTTCAGCACTGATATCCGCTACCAGGGCACTGGTTCCGCCATTGATAATTCCACCACCAAAGCCAGTAAAGAAAATGCATACATACAATAGGGATAATGAATTAGTAAACGCCAAACCTTCCAGCGACACGGCCGAAATCAAAACACTGAGAATAAGCAAGAGTTTGTAGCCATACCGATCTACAATGGGACCAAAAACCAATGATCCAGCCAGGATACCAATGGGTAAAACAGAAACAAGTATGCCTTTACTTAATCCATGCGACTCAAAATTTGTTGTCAGCGATGGAAGAATAGATCCGAGGGTTATCAATGTCATGCCAAATAAAAAAAGGCCAATACATGCGGCCGCAAAAACCTGGCTTCGTTTATACATTATTGGTATTTATAAATTATTTACCCTTTCAATGCAAGATAGGCAGCTCCATACAGGCCAGCTTCAGTTCCCAGCGCCGCACCCTCAAGTTTTACTTGTTGAATACTGATGGGCTGAGCCCATTTTTTAGCTTCCTCATATATCACATCCAAAAACTTTAATGCTGGTCCAAACACGCCACCGCCAAAAATTATTTTTTGAGGATTGAACAGGCTGACAAGATTAGCGACAGCCATTCCCCAGTATTCAATCGCATTATTAATTACCATGATAGATAATTTATCGTTTGCTTCATATGCCTCAAAAATATCTATTGCAGAAAGCAAGGAAAGGTCTTTACTATTTAATATGCTTTCGCGGAATTTTTTTTCAGCGATCATTTCTTTTGCCACTTTCACAAGCCCTTCACCGGATGCATTATATTCAAAACAGCCACTGGGTATATATTTATTTTCAAATGATTTGTTTAAGGCCATCCAGCCAATAGCTCCGCCAATATCATTGGCGCCGCGTAATACCTGGTTGTTAATCATAATGCCTGCGCCAATCCCTGTACCAACACTTAAAAAAATAACATCAGTATAGCCACGGGCATTTCCTTTCCACACCTCGGCGAGAATATAGCAGGCCCGGTCGCTGTCAATTTTTATTTGAATGTTTTTATTTTCTAATCCGTTCTGTAATTCTTTTAACAGGGGATAATCTTCCCAGCCCGGAATATTCGGTGCCCACACCGTTCCTGTTTTCGCATGAGCAATGCCAGGAACGCAAATTCCTAATGAAGAAACCATGATGTTTTTTTCAACGGCTTTTAGTAAAATATGATTGGCTTGCCGCAGAATTAGTTTTCCCACTTCATTTCCTTTTCTTTTTTCCAGTTGCGCCGTTTCGGTGATCAGGATCTCTCCTTCATCACTGAACAGAGCAGCAGTCAATTTTGTGCCTCCGAGATCAAGAGCAATTGCCGGCATAAAAAAAATTATGTGATTAAGGTAAGGAGAAATAAAAATTTACCGGTAAAAAATTACCCGCACATAAACGCATAGACCTCTCTGAATAAAGTTGTGTAACTTTTCAATTTTGAATTGTAAAATTGGATCTATGTACAGGCTATGGACTATTTTTTTCCTGTTATCATTTACCGGAATAAATAAAAATGATACTCCTTCTGTGTGGATACGTATTAATCAACTGGGATATACTCCTGGTGGTATTAAAGTAGCTGTCTGGTGTAGTAAAGAGAAGTTGGCACCTAATGATAGTCGAAGTGTTGACAGTTGGCAGCTAATAGATGCTGTAACAAAAAAAATTACCACTTCAGGAAAGGTAGGAAAACTATTTGGAGCATATGGTCCGTTTCAACAAACGTATCGCCTTAATTTTTCTTTCTTTAAAAAACCGGGTCGTTATTATTTACAGGCAGGTGGAGCAAAATCGCCGGAGTTTGAAATTGGCAATGATGTATACAAAGGCGCTGCTGATTTTTGTTTGCGTTATATGCGACAACAACGCAGCGGTTTCAATCCTTATTTGAAAGACAGTTGTCATACGCATGATGGATATGTTTTGTACGGACAAAATGCGGGTATTCCGGATAGCACACGCATTGATGTCGTTGGTGGATGGCATGATGCGAGTGACTACTTACAATATTCCACTACCTCTGCTAATGCTACGTATCATTTACTGGCAGCATACAGGGATTTTTCAAAAGTTTTTACTGATGAAAAACAAGCGAATGGTTTGGAGGGGAAAAATGGAATGGCCGATGTGCTGGATGAAGCCAAATGGGGATTGGATTGGTTGTTGAAAATGCATCCGAAAGATGATTGGATGTTCAATCAGGTAGCTGATGACAGAGATCATATGGGAATGAGAATACCTAAAGAAGATAGTTTTTATGGAAGAGGATATGAGCGGCCGGTTTATTTTATCAATGGTTTGCCACAGCAAAGAGGAAAGTTTATGAATAATACGACGGGGACTTCTTCTACTGCTGCGAAGTTTTCAAGCGCATTTTCCTTGGGGGCAGAAATTTTTAAAAAAACAAATACTGACTACAGTAAACTACTTTCCTTTAAATCTGCGACTGCATTTATTTTTTCGTCTAAGAGAATGGGAGTAACCCAAACCGCATCCGTCCGATCGCCATATATATATGCTGAAGAAAATTGGGTTGACGATATGGAATTGGCAATAGCGACTAGATCTGAAACATCTAACCTTATTAGCGGTGCATTTGAATATGCAAAACGGGAACGAATCACACCATGGCTTGGCTCTGATACCGCTAATCATTATCAATGGTATCCCTTTATCAATATAGGTCATTATGAATTAGCAAAGAAATTAAAAAGTAGACGAAGAGATACGATCGTTAGCTATTATAAACAAGGCATTGAAAGAGTTTGGAACAAAGCAAAAGTGAACGCTTTTTACCGTGGCGTTCCTTTTATCTGGTGCAGTAACAATTTGACAACATCGTTTGCCATTCAATGTTATTGGTACAGGGAACTGACAGGCGATAATACATTTTTTGAATTAGAACAAGCCAATTTCGACTGGCTCTTTGGTTGCAATCCATGGGGAACAAGTATGGTGTATGGTTTACCCTCCTGGGGAGATACACCGGTTGATCCTCATTCTGCTTTTACTCATTTAAAAAATTATCCTATTGACGGAGGTCTTGTTGATGGCCCGGTATATGGGAATATTTATAAAAATTTAATTGGAATTTCTTTAAATGATTCGGATGAATATGCAGAATTCCAAGGTG
>CAMLEX010000226.1 GCA_946479055.1 uncultured Bacteroidota bacterium
TCCATTTATACCCAGCTCGCAGATGAAGTACATCATATCCTTCATACTTAACCGTATTCAATGGATCCATATAATAATTTCCGATCTTTTGTCATTCCAATCCAAACCTTAATCCATTTAAAAATGAAGGTCTGTACCAGATCTCGGCATTATGCATCCATTTGGGAGCTCCGTTCATTTCATTGTCATTATAGGAAATTCCTTTTTCTACAAATTCAATAAACCGATGTTTACTCAAAGCACTACTGAAACGAAAACTTATATTCTTAACAGGGTTTGCATTCAAACCAAATTCAATTCCCTTATGCAAAGTTTTACCAGCATTCATATTCTGTGAGCTGCCATCATCCATTCTTACAGAAATAATTTCATTAGTGCCTTCCAGTTTATAAGCACTGATATCCGCACTCAATTTTCCTTTTATCAGTTCCGCCCAGCCTCCTATTTCATAATTATGAAAAACAGAGGGTTTTAATTCCGGCACTTTCACTCCCTTATACATTTCCGTTACCTGGGGTGGCACAAAACCTTCGCTGTAGTTGGCATACAGACCTATTGCTGGTGAGAAATTATAAGTAACCCCAATCTTAGGACTTACTCTTTTGAAATTATTCAATGTATCCGGTGATCCACTGAAAGAAGATGGTTTCAGATAATTATCAAAATCATAATGAAACAGATCATACCGCAATGATGCGACAACCCTTAGTTTTTCAACGGGGCTAAATTCAAAGTTGGCGAAAGCGGCATAATTAGTAATACCATTTTCATAATTGGTGAGTATACTGTCCATTCTTTGATACCCGGTATATATATTTGAAACACTGTCTTTGTTGATATGTATATATTCGGCAGAATAAGCAGAAGGACTGATGTCAACATTTATTCCACCAATAACAACAGCCTTTTTCCAATGCAGGTTTTGTTTATGTTGCAGGATCAATAAATAACTGTTGAAACTTGCCTCATTGATCTCACCATGCGCCAGGTTTTTTTTCCCGGTCCATGTTCCGTTAGAAAGACGGCGATAATCGTCTTTAACCGCATAAGCGGGATTTTGACCGACACTATTATCACGGTAGATCAGTGATGCAGTGGTTTTGCTGTTTTCATTCCAGTTATGATTCAATACAGATCGATATCGCTTTGCGTTCACTTTTCTGTAAGTAAATGTATGGTTGCTGCCGAATGATTTATTGACAAAACTGCTGCTGTCAATACCACCGGACATATCACTATAATAATTTAAGAACGTGAAACTATTGGACAATGAAGTCTTATCGCTGAACCTGTAATCAACACGGGCCGTAAAAATGGTTTTATGAAAATCGGTGAATTCAATAAAACTATTTCGTTTGTCTGCATAATACCCACTCAAAGCAAAGCCCCATTTACCTTTGCTGAATCCTGTTTGCAGATCAGCCCTTTTATAACCAATATTATTTCCCTGCAACGATAATTTGGCGACTGGAACAGCAGTAGGCTCCGCAGTAATAAAATTAACCACTCCACCGATTGCTTCACTACCATAAAGTGAGGAAGAAGGCCCTTTGATTACTTCTATATTTTTTACAGCAGCCATATTTATTTCCAGCAAAGCATTGTGATTAAACAAACCTGTTGTACGAATGGGTATTCCATCTTCCAGGTAAAGGAATAAACTTTTAGTTGTCATAGGCTGACGGATGCTCATGCTGTGTTGCTCATTACCCAGGTTCACCATATACACCCCGCTTACTTTATTCAATACCTGGTCAAGCGTAGACGGTTTGGCATCCTGTATCATTTTGGATGAAATAGTGCTTATGGCAATGGGAGCCAGTGAACGTTTTACTCCTTCCCGGTTAGCGGTAATAACTATTTCCTGAATAGGAGAATTATCCTGTTGAAGATTTACAATTGTCATCGGTTGACCTTTCTGAATTATAACGGGCTGGTACCCTATTGAAGACACCTCAAAAGAAACGCAACAATTTTCTTTTGGCTTCAATTCAAATTCGCCAAAAGCGTTTGTTGCACATCCGCAGGAACAGCCCGCGGAGCAATGAACAGAAGCGCCGACTATCGGTTCTTTGGTAGAAGCATCAATTATTTTTCCTTTTAAAACCTGTTGACTGAACCCAACAGTAGCAAGCGTCATGAAAAATAAAACAACAGCAGTCAGTTTATAAAAAAGCGACATATAAATTTATTTAGTGTATAGTGATACAGCTGCTTGCCGGAGAATAATTTCTCCACCAGGGGGCATACGATCACCTTCTTAATTATGGGAAAGGAAAATCAGGAAAAAGAGAAGTCTTATACAGACGGTGGATGGAAAATGGCAGCAGATCTATCAACAGGTTTGCCGGAATTGGCTGCAATATTATAGCGGGTATTGGAAATAAAAACTAGAGCCTCCGCGGTAGCAAAAAATGACCTGGCCGAAAGAACAATGGAAGCGAGTTCCAATTTAACTGGACCCGGCGCATTTTGTTCCTGTTTTTCTTCCTGCTTCATTTTTTTCATCAAGACGCAATTTCCATTACACTTTAACACCGGACGGTAACGATTCTCGCAAAGATTTTTTGCTATATAATCACGGTTCAGGTTGAAAGAAATCACCACGAACCATTTGCTGAAGGTTTGGGCCATTAGAAGAAGGATCAATATGGGAACCGCAATGAATTTCATTCAGAATACAAAGATATTGATGATTTTTTATGAAGCAACTGTAATGGTTAGTTTATCACCTGATTTTAATCATACAGCATACTGATGAAAGCAAAGAAATAGCCGCTTACAACAGGGTTATTTTGCTCCATGGATTTCAACATATTAGTAAGCTGTAAATATGTGGTGAATAATACTTCTTACTATTCGCTGGAAGAATTAAAAAAAAAGATCACCCGCCTGGCATTCTTTAATCTTTTGATAGCGTCGGTTCTGGGTGTAGTCCTTCGCTCCTACCCGCTCCTTCCTATTTCATTTCCATCTTATAAAAATTTGCTTCATGCTCATTCTCATTTCGCATTTGGCGGATGGGTAATGCCGGTATTGTTTGTATTGATACTAAAATATTTTCCGGACCTGGCAAACCGCATTGCCTATCGTCATATAAAAAACATTTCGGTTCTGTTATTATTCTCCGCTTACGGCATGTTGTTAAGTTTTCCTTTCCAGGGATATGCTGCGGTAAGCATAAGTTTTTCAACCTTATCTATTCTTGCCAGTTTCTATATGGCGATTGCTTTTTGGAAAGCGTCCACCGGCATCAATAATCCGATATCAATCCATTTCCTGAAAGCCGGTCTTATTTTTCTTGTTTTTTCTTCCATTGGTCCTTTTGCTACAGCGCCTTTGATTGCGATGGGCAAAGCAGGAACGGTTCTTTATTACAATGCAATCTATTTTTACCTGCATTTCCAGTACAACGGCTGGTTCACTTTTGCAATACTGGCAGTTTTATATAAAATGCTGGAGAAAAACAATGCAGGCACAAACGGAAAACTTGTTTATTATTTATTTACTGCCGCCTGTGTACCGGCTTATTTTTTATCAACGCTATGGAGTCATCCCCCTGCCCTGTTTTATGGTATAGCAATGATAGCAGCTATCGTACAGGTCGTCGCTTTAGCTTTTTTATTAAAAGACTGCATGCAGTTAAAATGGAAGAACGACTTTATTGACAGCATTATTAAAATGGCGATCTTCTTTTTTATTCTTAAGAATCTCTTTCATTTGCTGAGTGCCTTTCCCGCCATTGCTGATCTCGCTTATACTCATCGCAATTTTATTATTGCCTACCTGCATATGGTGTTGTTGGGGTTTATATCCGCTTTTGCATTGGCAGCGATTCTGAAAGGAAATGAATTCTACATTACCCCTGCTATGAAAAGAGGTCTTCTTCTTTTTTGCCTTTCATTTTTGTCAACAGAAGTTTTATTAGTGCTTAATGCTGTGGGAATGAACATACAGGTTCCGGGTTTTTCATCCCAGCAACTTTTATTATCCTGTAGTTTATTTTTTCCCGTGGGTATTTTTTTGTATGGAAAAGCAGCCGAAGGTTGTTTGTCTTCCAGGTGAAGGAACAGTTTTAATTAATTTCGAACTGTTGCTGATAAGAATGCTTTTCTTTTTATACAAAGCTCCTCTCCTTACAGATCCTTTCTTTTAAATGCCCTTATAGCCAGCCACAAGGGTACCGCCATCCAGACAAACATAATTCCCATTGTGTAAAGCATACCGGACAGGCTCCCAAAAAAGTCTTTGTACAAGGCGCCGGTATAACCCATCAATGCGCTGACATCCATTTTCAGCATAATGAAAATGCGTCCCAGGTCAATGGGATTGAGAGATGAAAGCAGCAGCGTTAATTTTTCAAGCGGGTAATCACTAAAAGCGAAAAGTATCAATAGTATCAGCCCGTCAAAGATCAGGGCGAAATAAAACCAGAGCAGTAATGCGGTGCCTATACCACGGGCTTTATCTCTTGATTTTACAGAAGCAAAAAACGCAATGGAACTGAATATCATTGTGAGTGCACTGCCGGTGAACAGCATTGCTATCCCGGTTTCATCAAAAGAGTAAATTATTACAGGAATACCAATCCCAATAAGAAACGAAGCTAATAACGATAAACTCACGCCGCTATATTCGCTTAACAATATTTTTGTCCGGCTCATCGGTTGCGACAACATCAGCTCAATGAACTCATACGAATTGTAATAATGAATAGTAGCGAATACCAGGCTGATCAAAGGCACAACGATCAGCACGATATTTAAAAGACTAAGCATGGCTTTGCTGCTGTTCTCTTCCATATTGAACAGGCTCATTGAAATCAGAAAAAGAAATAAGGTATAGCCTATAATCACCTTACTCCGGAATATGTCATACAAAACGTATCGTGACAGCTTTAACATAAAAATTTATTTAATGAGTTTTCCTTTTTGTACCGCCACTGTATCATCACTCCTTAAAATATTCAGCTTCTCGCTCCTCATGATCCTTGCGATAGCCTTACCCAGCCGGGTTTCCCCTGTTTCATCCTGCAGGGTTTGCATATCTTTCAAAAACTGCATTTTCCCTTCCTGCAAATACATAATATGCGTAGTAAGGTCATCAAGATCACTTAGGATATGAGATGTGATCAGTATCAATTTGTTTTTATTCTTTTCAGCGACAATCTTTTCCTTTAAAAATTCAGAAGATAAGGGATCAAGTCCCGCTGTTGGTTCATCCAGGATCAATACACCGGGATTAAAAAGAAAGGCCAGGCAGGCACTTACTTTCTGTCTCGTACCGCCGGATAGTGTACGCATGGATTTATCATAGATAGCCGGCAGGTTGAATTTTTCAACCAGGTCATTGTCCAGGTCTTTATCTTCCTTGCCACGGATATGTTTCATCATTTTAAACAACTGGCCGACCTTCATGTTATCGGGATAACGGCCTATCTGCGGCATGTAACCGATATCGTTCCTGTATTCAAAATCGCCGTTGATAACGGCATCATTGAAAACTATTTTACCACTATCAGGTTTAACCATTCCCAGTATGCTTTTTATCAGCGTAGTCTTCCCCGAACCGTTTGGCCCGATCAATGATATCACCTGGCCTTTAGCAAAGGAAGCTGATACATCATCCAATACCTGCAGCTTTTTAAATCTTTTGTTTATGTGTTCAATCCTGATCATAGTTTGTTAGGTTTGATCATTGGTTTATTGTCTATTAAATTTTCCGGGGTCAAACTGGGAATAGCTTTCTCCGCCTTATCCAGCAGCGATACCATAAAACTTCTCAATAGCATCAGGGAGTTAGGGTTTTGCTCTACTATCATGGAATACATGCTGACGGGATGGTAGGGCACATCGCCAATGCCATCCTTATTCATATCATAGCCATCATATTTATCCCAATAGTTATTGTAAAACTTATTCAATGTTTTCGAACCATTGGTAGCAATATCAAATGAATTACCATAAAAATTATTATGATGAAAAGTATTATCATCACAACTGGCCTGTACTTTCAATGCCCATCCATTGCCTTTAAAAATATTCTTTTTTATTTCAATACGGCTGCTGCCTTCCATATGTATGGCCACTGTATTTTGAAGGAATTGATTGTGTTCGATATGACTATCTGTAATATCCTTTAATAATATACCATAGGCGCTGGCTCCCCAGTTTTTATCGAACACATTATTTTCCATCCTCACATTTTTGCTATACATCACCGCTACTCCCGCACCATTATTCCGAAATGTATTACCGAGATAAGCATTGTCATGTGAAAACATAAAATGCAATCCATACCGGATATTTTTCTCACTCCTGTTTTTTTTAATGGTAGATTGCGTAACAAACTCAAGATAGATACCATCCCGATGGCCGCCGATCGAATTGCCTTCAATGATCATGTGTTCGCATTTCCAAAGATGTATACCATTACCGGATGAATGTTCTGATTTGTTGGTGCCTTTTATTGTATTGTTACTTATGATGGAGTTGGTGGAATTGGCAATATGAACAGCGAAAGATGCATTGCTGATCGTGTTAGCGTCAATTAAAATGTTGGTTGCATCAATTATTTTTATCGCCGCATAATCGTTCATGGATGAATAACCGGCATTAGCGAAATGAATGCCTTTGATCACTATATTTTTCCCGGTAAGTGTAAGAATTTCATTTTTATAATCACCATCCAATACCGGTCCGTTCACTCCCACCAGGTGTATCGCTTTATCGATGACAATATTGCCTTCTTTATAAACTCCTTTGTTGAGCAAAACCGTATCGCCATTCTTCGCCATTTTAATTCCCTGGCGCAATGTGCTGACCGGTTTATCTTTTCCGACCACAATGGTATTGGCGAAGGAATTACCCAGTATAAAAAATAATAGTATGGTCAGTTGGTATCTCACTTGACAAGGATATTATAAAGAGTGGCCCAATTGGTAACTTTACTTCCTTCTATTTGCTCAGATTTCTTTTTGGCTTCTGCTTCATTTTTAAATGCCGCTGCATTGCCCCCCATCGGGCTTTTCAACTGGCTACTGACTACAAATCCAACAGATTTTATTTCCACAAAATCGTTGCTGTTATTATAATCGGTAAATAAAGTTTTATGAATATTGCTCAGCTCCACACCGCGCCGTTCCATAAAAGCGGCTATGCAATGTGCATCATCAAACTTATATACTTTGCCTTTTTTAGTTACAATCTCACCACCAAACTTTGGATCCATAATAGTCATTTTACATTCAGCGCAGTTATCTTTTCCAAAAGCTATCTTTTCTGGCTTAGGATTACAACCTGCCAGAATAAGAACAGAAGCAAGAGCAATGGAGACAGGAGCCATTTTTCTTTGTAGTGTCATTGTTTTTTGTTTTTTGTATTTGCGCCATTCAATAAACCATATAATAAAGAACAGACTGGTTACAGCAACTATCACCCAGCCGCCGGTATCGGGGTATGAATAAGAATCAAAATTGAGTAATTTTTT
>CAMLEX010000227.1 GCA_946479055.1 uncultured Bacteroidota bacterium
CCATCACTGAATCATTGCGCAATATAGAATTGGTAAAAAGCCTGGGTCTTACTTATCCTGAAATAAAAAGGCTTAGAGAACACACCAAAAAGATATTTGACCTGGAAATGATGAAAGTGAAAAAAGTAAGAACACTTTCCTTTTTTCAAAGCTCCGCACTTACGCTGCTTAAGCAATCCATACTTTTTATTTTGCTATGGCTTATTTTCCGCGATGTACTGACCACCGGTGAATTGATCAGTATGCAATTCATCTCTACCACCATTTTTGGACCGTTACAGGATCTGGGCAATATCATTCTTTCTTACCGGGAAGCCGAAGCATCGCTGCGCAATTTTGATAAGCTGATGAAACAACCTGTTGAAACAAGACCAGAGGAGCCGATAGAGATTGGAAAATTAACTACATTAAGTTTTAATGATGTTGTGTTCAGGCATAAAACAGCATCGCATAACGCCATTGACGATATTTCTTTTACTGTTAAAAACGGAGAGACCATTGCTTTTGTTGGTCCATCAGGATCGGGGAAGTCAACGCTGGTGAAATTGCTTGTGGGTTTATATAAGCCGGTAAGTGGACAAATTTCTTTCAACAATATTTCAGCAACGGATATACGATATAATGAGATACGGCGACAGATAGGATTTGTGACGCAGGAAACACAGTTATTTTTTGGAACGATCCGGGATAATTTATTATTTGTAAAATCATCGGCTACAGATAAAGAAATGTTAGAAGCTTTACACAAAGCGTCCTGTGATGGAATGTTGTCCCGCTCCGGAAAAGGATTGGATACGATGTTAGGAGAAGGAGGTATGAAACTATCGGGTGGCGAACGCCAGCGTATTGCTATTGCAAGAGCTTTGCTACGTAATCCAGGCCTCATGATCTTTGACGAAGCCACTTCAGCTTTGGATTCATTAACCGAAGAAGCTATTACGGAAACAATAAAAGAAACCTCGGTATTACACGATCCCATTACGATTTTGATAGCTCATCGTCTTTCCACTATTATGCATGCAGATGTTATTTATGTATTGGAAAAAGGGAAGATCGTTGAGTCGGGATCGCATACTAACCTGGTAGAAAAAAGAGGATTGTATTATGCTATGTGGCGGCAACAGATCGGGGAAAGAAGAACTGATGTATTGGAAGAGCCTGTTAGTGAGGAGGAAAAAGAGGATCTCAATTAAAAACAGGCAGCGTATTTGCTATATAGATTTTAAATCATTTTTATGAAACCGGTATCGCTGGTCGTTTGTGGCGTTTTCATAGTGATAGCTTGCAATGATTCGCCAAAAGAGGATGAAAAAAAATCTGCAACGGCCAGTGACAATGTTATTCATCCGGAAGATTCTGTCAGTGATAAACCTTCTACCGATAGTGTTCCTCAAAATATACAAATCGATAGCATTATTCATCTTTCTTTTGCACAAGACAGTACTTCAGTAACGGTAAAGGGCCATTTAGCTAAAAGAGGTGATCCGGTAATTTGTTATTTGCCGGTAACTATTGGGAAAAAGTTGGCTGCATCTGTTATTCCAGACAATAAAAAAGCAACGATCCGTTTTAGCCATATCTATCTTCCTGATGGTAAATCAGACGGACCGTTTGGCAATACGCTGATATATGATCTTAAGCAAAAAGGGCTGTATAAAATTTATATCGGCCCCAATATGATGGCGGGAGATCCGGTTAGCAGCGATTTTGTATTAAAAGTTAAAGTGGAATAAGTTTTATTTATTTTTTATTGTAGTCTCACTATATAGTTAAAGCCATTATGATAATGGAGGATCAAGTTTGTTATTTACGGGTAGTTGAGTTATAATCTGGGGCCATATCTGTCTGGATTTAACTCATATTCACCAATAGTTGCTGCTAATATTTCTTCATCAAAAAAAACGATGGTTAGAATTTTGCCGGTCCAATCTGTTATAGCCAACAACTAATTGTTGTTTTTCTTTCTGCTATAATCTTGATTTGCAGATCACAATTTTGCCTAATTTTAAAGCTTATAATGTTTATATATATGAAAAAAAATGTCGCTTCTATTTTTATCCTTGTGTTGATTTCGTTCTGTAGCATAATACTCTTTGCTTTTTCAGATGGTCCCGGAAAAAAGCAGCCCAAAGTATTAGTATTTTATAAGACCAATGGCTTTTATCATAAATCTATTCCAGCGGGTATCAGTGCTATACAAAAGTTGGGAAAGGAAAATGGTTTTGACTGTGATACAACAAAAGATTCCCTGCAATTTAATTCCAAAAACCTGAGGCAATATGCCGCTGTTATTTTTCTGAATACAACAATGGATGTATTAGGAGAAGCAGAGCAAATAGCTTTTCAAAAGTTCATCCGGTCAGGAAAAGGATACGCGGGTGTTCATGCAGCTTCCGATACTGAATACGGATGGCCCTGGTATAACCAACTGGTAGGAGCTTATTTTAAAAGTCACCCTAAGCAGCAAAAGGCAAAATTGAAAGTAACGGATAATTCATTTATCGCTACCCGTCACTTGCCTGCGGAGTGGAGTGTATGGGATGAATGGTATAATTTTAAAAGTACACAGTGGGATAATGTGAAAGTTCTTATCACGTTAGATGAAACTAGTATTGAAGGAGGCGAGAATGGTGGTTTTCATCCTGCCTCCTGGTATCATGAATTTGAAGGTGGCCGTTCTTTTTATACGGCGTTGGGTCACACCGATGAGACATATAGCGACCCTCTTTTTCTAAAACATCTGTTGGGAGGTATTCAATATGCTATTGGCAAATAGTTCTGTAAATATTTTTAGCAGACTACGTTAATCCAGTGCTTTTAGTTTCGATACCATCAGGCTTATCGTAATCCCTAGTAGCCCGATCAATGCAAAAGAATAACGAAGGCTCAGCAGCTCGGCAACATAACCAATAAGAGGCGGGCCCATTAAAAAACCAAGAAAACTAATACTGGAAACTGCAGCAAGTGCCATGCCGGGAGGAATTTTTGAATTTTTCCCGGCGGCGCTGTATACCATTGGCACAATCGAAGAAACGCCAAAGCCAACAATCAAAAATCCAATAGTAGCGGTAATGACATGGGGAAAAAGAACAGAAGTAAATAAGCCTGTAGAAATAAGTATACCGCTTATACGAAGCATATTCTTTCTGCCATATTTAGCTATCAATCTGTCTCCCACAAACCTGCCACTGGCCATTGCTATCATGAATGTAAGATATCCCAGGGCTATCAATGATTTTGGGGCATTAACTATTTGTTGAAAATAAACTCCGCTCCAATCGAACATCGCTCCTTCACTGGCCATGCTAAAAAAACCAATGACACCCAATTGAACAAGCATTCCGTCTGGCCTGGAGAAAAAAGATTTTTTTTCTGTTGCTGCGGCCCGTCCGCTTTGAAGATATTTCTGCATCACCATAATTGTTGTAATAACAAGTGCAGCAACGATCCAAAAATGGAGATAAGGAGAAACAGATTGTCCCATCATTAACAACCCGATAGCCGCACCTGTAAAACCAGCTGTACTCCATACACCGTGGAAAGAAGTCATGATAGGACGGTCGTATATTTTTTCAGCCCTGACAGCTTGTGTATTTACGGAAATGTTGCACATATTGCCACAAACCCCAAAAAGAAATAAACCCAGGGCCAGATGCCAGGGCTGTGTAGCGAGGCCAATATTGGTAAGACAAATAGCATATAGTACCGCACAGATACGCAACACTTTCTTGCTGCCAAAACTTGTAACCAATCTTCCGGAAAATGGCATGGCTAACAATTGACCCGCAGGCAATGCCAGCAAAATACTTCCTAATGCCGCATCGCTTAAATGTAAAGTTGATTTAATATCCGGGATACGGCTAGCCCATGATGCGAAGCAAAGCCCCTGGCAAAAAAAGAATGTTGACACAGCAATACGAATTTGCTTTTTTGAAGAGACAGGATCTACAGTAGCTGCCTCATTTTTGGTTTTGATAAATGAAGGTCTTATCGGCGCTATTATTTTTTGCGGGATTCTTAAAAAATTTATGATGCTGGTTTTCATCTTTGTTGCTTTTTATGGAATGGCAAGCAACGAATAAAAGGGAAATTGATAAAAGACGAGCAAAGATACAGAATAGAGATTTTACAGGTTATTTTTTAACGCTTTTGTAATATTTGAACCTGTATCATAACAAGATTGGATTAAACCATGATGAAAATTATTATCACCACTGTATCAATTGTTTTTGTTGAACATAGTAAGCTTACCTGATTTTATAAAACAATTCAGCCTGGCTATTGACGGGTATTAATATCATTATCCTCGTTTTCCTCATCCACGCTATAGGGATTATTTTCTTCATCTTCTTCACCAATTTCTTCATTAGCGTCGTCCAGCTCACTGCCAGGAACATCAAGATCCTCGCCGCTCAAATCTGTTTTTTCGTTTAATAACTCTCCATCTTCATCGTATTGATCCAGTTCGGCAGAGTCCAGATTTTTTTGATCAGGTGAATTTGTTTTTTTGGCTGCATCATCTAATGCTTTTCTTTCATTTTTGGTGACGTTTGTATCAACCGGATTGGATACTTTATCTTCATCAGGATCATCCAGGATACCAGCACCTTCTTCATCAGCTGAAGAAATTGTAGTATCAGCGAGTTCACCCAGAGGAGGTACATGAATGTGTTCCTGGCCGGGGATATCTTTTGCATCCGGCATGTCTATTTCAAACTCTTCTGATTTAAGATGTTTTTTATCTTTTTCTGAATCAGGAAGATCAGTATTTTTATTACGTTTCATAATGTTTGGTTTTAATGATTAAAATCATTTTGCAGTTACTACTTGTTGAATTATTCAGGTTCTGATGTAGTGAGTCTTTTGCTTGCCAATCCTTAGTTTCCCTTCTGTATCAAATATTATGTGCTTTAGCGATTCGTACTTCTGGCTCATACACCGTTTTTTATATGGGGAATCTTCGCCCCGCAAAGTTCTGGCAATTGCAAAACACCAGGAAGAAAAATTATATTGAGACAATACAGACATTAAGTCATCAGCAATATCAGATGCTGGATTGTACAATGGAAGAGCCGCCAACGATTCTAGTGTAAACCTCCTGGAATGCCCTTTAATTCATATCTTTTTTTATCATAGGGGAGTGCTTTATTTTCTTGTTTTTGCTACAATCCATAAAATGATGACAATAACAAGACCGACCAGGAAAAAAGCCCACCACATTCCTGCCTTAAAAATTGTTTCTATAGCCCCACAACCGGTAAATACAAAAAGAGTAAAGAATAGGGCAAAGAAAAAGGATGACATTTTCATTGAGTTGCTTTTTTAATATTAAAAAGCCAACTATTATACCATTTTATATTTATCAGAAAAAAGGGAAAATTAGCTACATAACTGGAAGGGATAAGTGTAGAAAAGATTGTATGCGGGGTTATAATGTTGAAATGTTTTTCTTTTTGAAAAAAGACCTCTGATATTAACAATTAATCTCTGAACTCCTGGCTGACCATAAGACCAAAAAAACCTCCATCAAGAATGCCTATCCCAAGCCGGCCAAAAGAGGGATGTAAAATATTTGCACGATGGCCGGGTGAGTTCATAAGATTGGTGTGAGCTATTTCCAATGTTTGGGCAAGAGCAAGATTTTCTCCAGCTGCGCTAAACTGTACACCGGAAGCCCTCATTCTGTCAAATGGCGTTTTGCCTTCAGGACTATTATGTGCAAAGTAGCCTCTCACAAACATATCTCTTGAATGGGCTCTTGCCACACGGGTCATATCGGGATCAGCTTTTAATGCGGGTAATCCGGCTTTGGCTCTTTCTTTATTTACCATTTCCAGCATTTTTATTTCTAAAAAAGGACGTACCTCCGCTTTATCATACGTAAATCCAAGCGGTACTTTTTTATTGGACCTGGGATCTACCATCAGGCTATTCATAGTATGGCGTACCGCTTCATCAAATACAGGAGCCAATTTTTTATTCGCCCATTCTGATTGCATAGCCAGTTGTGTTGCCCAATGGCTTTCACGGGTTTCTTTGTTAATAGTATCTTTCAAGGGAAGAGCCAGTAACAATGCAGAAATTATGATGGCAATGATCCAGCCATTGATAGCACCCGGGACTATGCCCAAATATCTGTTTAACCAATAATGATTACTACGCTCCGGTAGTGAACGGATAATAAGAGTAGTGATGACGCCAATTAATAAACGTGCAAGGATCAAGGTAATTAAAAATGATACAGGCAAAAGCCAAACATTGAGATCAATTATTCTTCTCAATATTGCTGCGGTGTAGCTATAAAAAACATAGGCTAGTATAAAACTACCAGCCCAGCCCAATAAATCCAATGAGCCACGTATAAAACCTCGGCTTAAACCTGCCCAAATGGCTAAAAGAAAAATAATGATTATTGCAAGGTCAACCCAGTTCATACTAAAAGTTTAAATATATAATGAAAACAAATTGTATGCCTGTACAAGAATATACAATCCTCAAGATGAAAACAATATTTTTACAATATTTAGTATGAGGAAAATGTTAAGGTTACTCGCAATTGCCCGGGTTAAAAAATAAGTGGATAAATTAATGTGAGTTATTTGCAGACTGTATCAATATGTTTGACAAAATAATTCCTGTAGTTCTTCGATTTAGGATCCATGCAGCCTGCAAGATTTAGTAATTCTACTTTCCGGAAATCTATTGGCTGGCCTTCGCTTTGTAAAGCGATAAAGCCCTCGTTCAGCAATTTACCATCAACTTTTTGCAAGGAATCAAAACCTTTGACCACAGGGCCGCCAATCTGCGGCTGAGAATATTGTAAAACGGTATCGCCGTTGATGATATGAGTTACCAGGGAATCGCCCAGTACTATTAATTCGGCACGAATCCATTGATCACCTTCATATGTTTTTGAGCGGGAATCAATGCAATGCCTTGTGTCTAATTTCCCGTTATAAACGATATGTGTTCCGGGAGAACACATATTGCCGGTAGGTCTTGGTTTTCCGTCGCCTAACCCACCAAGAAATTGCATTTCGATAGAAATGGGCCAATCCTGTTCTTTTGGCATGGTGCGTGGATCCTGAGAATGAAACATAACGCCACTATTCAAAATCGTATAAGCAGGTGCATCTTTTCTCCATTCCCCCGTAAAGCGATATTCTATTACCAGATGATAATAAGAAAAGGGGTTTTTGTAATAAAGATGTCCAAAGCGTTCATTAAATGTATCATATTGGTCATACCGCACTTTTAGAATATTATCTTCAACACGAAAAGTATTGCCATAATTATCACCCGTTTCGTGATGCTGAATTTTTACAAACCAATCGCTGATATCTTTTCCGTTAAATAAGGCAATCCAATCTTCTTTAGGGGGGGTATTTTGAGCATGAACTGAATGGTTTCCAAAACAAAGGAATAAAGATATTGTCAGAATGAACGGTTGTATGAATCGCATAGTTTTCAAAATTGAA
>CAMLEX010000228.1 GCA_946479055.1 uncultured Bacteroidota bacterium
TTTTTTAAAAACCGGTCTTCTACTTTTATAGTTCCGGTGACAATGCCATTATAGATATTACGGGTGCGCCACATCATATGAAATACATTTTTAGAATAAGAAGGTGAGTGAGGGTCCAGTTCCGTATCCGTATATGCATGATGCATACGATGCATAATAGCATAGGCACGGGGGCTCATATACGATGAACCCTGAGATATATAGGTAAAAACAAAAAATACACGTTCCCAGGCTTTACTCATTTTAAAAGCACCATGCGCTGCATACCTGTGTTGGAAAAAAGTTTGAAAGAACAAAGACGAATACCATAGCCCTATAAAAAACAGAAGCAATAACATACTAAAACATTTGATGAATAAAGAGAATAGAAAATGCGGGAAAATGAATTTTTCAGGAAGCCACTCTAAATATGATAGAGATGAAGTGACAAAGAAAGAAACTTGCTAGCGCCATATCCTATGGCGTAAAACTAAGCTTTTTAATGTTAACGGAATTACAATGCATCCCAAACAACAACTGCAAAAAATTAAAAACCAAAGATCTTCATTCTTTTTCTATATATATCTTTGAATGAATAGGCTCTTCATATTGCCATTTATTTTATAACAGATGTTTGTATGATAACACCGGAAGTAATAACATTAGCCAAACAGTTATGGGATTATCACCATATGAACCATCAGCCCGCAAAGGCCGATTGTATACTGGCCTTGGGCAGTCATGATCTGCGGGTAGCCGACAAGGCGGCAGAACTCTATTTAGAGGGGTGGGCGCCATTAGTGATTATGTCGGGCGGGTTGGGAAATTTTACTCAAGATATGTGGACCGAAACAGAGGCTGATCAATTTGCCGCCATTGCTATACAAAAAGGAGTACCTGGTGATGCTGTACTAATTGAAAACAGATCAACCAATACGGGAGAGAATATTTTATATACACAACAACTGCTGAAAGCAAAAGGGCTTGATCCACACAACTTCATTGTAGTACAAAAGCCCTATATGGAACGGCGATCCTACGCTACGTTTAAAAAACACTGGCCCGATAAAAACCTGTTGGTCATATCACCCCAAATATCTTTTGAAGAATATGCGACGGATGAGATACCAATGGAAAGAGTGATCAACATCATGATCGGTGATCTGCAACGTATACAACTCTATCCCGCCAAAGGATTTCAAATATACCAGGAGATACCTGCGCAAGTATGGGATGCGTATGAGCAATTGGTAGCATTAGGATTTGATAAACATTTGGTGAAAGAATAAAACACTACATCTTAACCGCGAGGACGCAAAGACGGGAGGATGCGCCAGGGTTATTTACTACATGAACTTTTCTTTGCGATACTTTGAGTCCTGGCGCCATTGCGGTTAAATTTTATTGAGCAGCTTGTAACAATGAGATATGATAAACATTCGATGAAAGAATAAAACTTTAGATCTTAGCCGGGAAGACGTAAAGACGGAAGGGGGTGCGCCGGGGTTGTTTATCGCATGATATCTTCTTTGCGATACTTTGCGTCATGGGGTCTTTAGTAAAGCGATTGTGTAAATTCTTCAGGTCAAATTGTAAAAAAACAGGATTTAGCTATAAACACGGTGAAGGAACAGAAGAGCATGACACTTTTATTTGTCATCGTTTTTATCATTGTTATAAAGAAGGAGACAAGAAAATTTGTAATGAGAAATAGTATAATTAGAAACACTTATGCTGAAATAGTATAAACCAACAGTTAACAAAGACTTTCCTGGAATGCAGTAGTAGGGCATGATTTTTACTGTATAAAAACCATGCAACCAGGTGAGAAAATAAGGCCTTCAAATCATAGCAGGCGGAAGCAGTTTATCAAAACACATCATTTATCTTCATTCGGTATTTTAAACAGGAACAGTTTTGAAATAGTTAATGGCGGAGACTTACCGGTTAACGAAGTGGAAAATGAAAGTAAACTGTCAAAGTTTTCGGATTGGTCAATGCCAGAGCAACCATCAGGTTATATCAGGTGTAATAACCATGACTTCTTTTAATGTTTGAGCTTGCCCTTCTATATCACAACTCCAGGGCTACTCAGTAATCATAACATATTCACTTCTTAATTTTCACCTCTTATAGTAGCAGATTATTTTTAATTTTTGTTTTAGCAAGCAAGTTATTCGGACTGCATTCTACGCAAAACGATTTTTATATAGCATCGGCTTGCCAAAGAGGTGATCACCCCGACCATAATTTTCATTAAGTTAGTGTCGCCTTAATAGCCATTTAAAACAGACATCGAAATGAAAATTTGTGTAGCACAAACAAGACCAGCCAAAGCTGACATTTTAACTAATATTGCTAATCACAAAAAATTAATAGACCTGGCCGTTGCCCATGGAGCCGACAGCATTATTTTTCCCGAACTATCATTAACGGGTTATGAACCGGGACTCGCAAAAGAACTAGCGACTGACCAGGACGATGACAGGTTGACTGTTTTCCAGGAAATCAGCGATACCAGCCAGATAACTATTGGAGCTGGAGTACCCATAAAAAATAATGCAGGTATCTGTATCAGCATGATTATTTTTCAGCCATACAAAGCAAGAAAGATCTATTCAAAAAAATATTTACACTCTGATGAGGAGCAATATTTTGTGAGCGGACAAAATTCCGTTGGCTTGCCAGTTAGCAACAGCAATATGGCCATTGCAATTTGTTATGAATTATCCGTTCCCGAACATTCGAAGTATGCTTTTAAAACTGGAGCCAAAATTTATATAGCCAGTGTAGCTAAATCCGCCGATGGAGTTGAAAAAGCCACTAAAACTTTAGCTGACATAGGTAAAAAATATTCAATGGCAGTGTTAATGTCAAATAGTGTTGGACAAGCTGATGGTTTTGAATGTGCGGGGAAAACATCAATCTGGAATAACAAAGGCGTATTGGCGCGACAACTAGATGATACGAATGAAGGGATATTAATTATCGACACAGATACAGAAGAACTAATTGAAAGAACGATATAAAAGAAACTCAGGGATCCTCCTTTGCCAAAGAAAAAATAAAACTAGTGACAATGAATTTCGATTCTCCAATAGTTGCCAAAGCTGAAATGCTTATCCGCAAATCTGTAGAAGAAGTATTTGAAGCATTCGTCAATCCCGCCATCACTACCCAATTCTGGTTTACTAAAAGCAGCGGCAGGCTTGATGAAAACAAACAAGTAGAATGGACCTGGGAAATGTATAACTACGCAGCTCCTGTAAAAGTACTTTCTATTGAAACCAACAAAAAGATCGTTATTGAATGGGGTAGTGCTGAAGATGCTACTATAGTAGAGTGGGTGTTTAAAAGTTTGGATAAAGGAACTTTTGTAAGTATTGTCAATAGCGGCTTTAGGGGTGATACCGATAAGCTCATTGCTCAGGTACGTGATTCTACCGAAGGCTTCACACTTGTATTGGCAGGACTGAAAGCTTTATTGGAACATAATATCCGGCTCAACCTGGTAGGAGACCGTTTTCCAGAGGGATTAAGCGAATAGAATTATAACGATTGTCCACTTCATTTATATCGCCAACAAACAGTGATAGAAATTCTACTCAATGGGTATACCGGAAACGTCCTGTAAATTATCTTTACCACTTAATCCAATCATATGCTTCGGACAAGGTATAGTTCATTGAAGAATGATAACAGGATAGAATTCATCATTGGCTTTTTATGCATAGTGGTTTATAGTGGTTCTCTTTTTTTCCCCTTGCTTGATAAAGATGCTGCTCATCATGCCAATATCGCTTTGCATATGTACCAGACAGGAGATTACTTCAGCCTGGTAGACCGGGGCAACGATTACCTGGACAAGCCGCATTTTTTATTCTGGACAACTCTTGCTTTTTTTAAAATCTTTGGTATAACTACTATTGCGCACCGGCTGCCTGCTGTATTATTTGCGTTGGTTTCTGTCTATTGCACTTATAAACTTACAAAGCATCTTACCAACCGATCAACAGCAAGGATAGCAGCCATCATACTGGCAACAGCGCAGGCCTTTGTTTTATCTGTTAACGATGCCCGAATGGAAACGCCGCTGACCACAGGAATTATTCTTGGCCTATGGCAACTGATTGTATATACAGATAAAGCAAGATTTATTAATCTTTTACTGGGCGCCCTTGGTGTAGCGATAGCTTTTGCTACCAAAGGATGGCTCGGCCCGGTGGTTGTATTTATTGCTGTTTTCTTCCACGTCCTTCTTAACAAGCGATGGACAATTTTGGCAAGACCTGCAACATGGTTGTTTATTCCGATGTTCTTTGTATTTATCAGTCCTGTGCTGTATGGTTACTACCTGCAGTATGATCTTCATCCTGAAAAAATGATCCGCGGCAGGGATCATATTTCCGGTGTGAAATTCATTTTATGGGAACAGCTTTTTGAACGATACAAAGGCTTTGATAAAAAAAGATACAGCGATCCCTTCTTTTTATATCATACGTTTATGTGGGCCTTTCTGCCCTGGTGTATTGCAGGTTATATAGCCCTTTTTTACTGGCTTCGCAGAATGTTTTGGTTAAAAAAATGGAAGCACCCGGTCAATTTTACCGCATTGGCTTTTGCATTTATACTGGTTACGTTATCCTTTTCCAAATTCAAGATGCCGCATTATCTTATTATGCTTTTTCCGCTGACAACTATTTTTACAGCGCCATACCTGCGGCATGTATTGTCGTTCAGAAGAGGAATAAAATTGTTTTTTCCAATACAGGCTTTTCTCGTTATCGTCATGATAATATTAGCGGGTGCATTGAATTATTATTTTTTCAAACCGGCTAATTGGATTGCAGGAATGATGGGGCCGTTACTGTTAGCTGGTATAATTGGCTTGTGGAAAAACAAACGATCCGATAAAGGAATAAAAATAATTTATATCAGCGCTGCGGCTTCCATACTTTTTAATTTTATGCTGAATTATAATTTCTTTCCGCAATTATTAAAATACCAGGGTGGCAATGAAATGGTAAAACTGATGAAAGAAAAAAGTATGATTATACCGGATGAAGATATAATACTATTAGACCCCAATGCTCATAGTTTTGATTTTTATAAAGCTTATAACCATGTGCTGCTACCGTTGGAGGATTTCGATAAGAATTATCCTGCACTAAAAGACAAGTATTTCTTCCTCAGCCGGGCTGATCAAAATGCATTGCAACAGCAGGGTTATAAAGTAGTGCCGGTAATAAGCCAGGCGGATTATAACATAGCTAAAGTGAGTCTTAAGTTTTTAAATCCTGCCGGCCGGGAAAAAAGATTGGATACCCTGATGCTTGCAAAGATCTACCAGCAATAATCCTATTGTTAATCGAATATTTCTTTATTCTTTGGATACAGCATAATGAGAAAAAATATTAAGGCACCGACACATTCCAGCAACTCTGCTTTCTTACCATGATGTATTAATGAAGTCAGCACAAATACCAATAAAAAGCCAATGACATGGTATAAACGTGGAACAGGTATACCTGAGGCATCTAAGCTTTTTTTTATCGTATTGTTTTTATGATACAAAACAGGTACAATGGTCAGGTAAATCACCAGGCCTATGATCAGCATTAATGAAAAGATCAGTTTGTTTATTTTAACACCACCCACTACCAGGTTGTGCAGGTTAGTCTCCTGTTGCGCATTATTTTTTTGAAAATATTCCGGCGACTGAATATCTAAAATGCGCTGCCCCCAGGAGATTTCCTCCCCGGATGAAAAAAATAAAAACAAACCCAGGCCAAAGGTTATCAGCAAAAACCATTTACTTCTTTTAAGAAATAATTTTATAAACCGGGAAAAGCAAACAATTGATCCGGCAAGCAAGCCGGCTACTGTTATCCATTCTACTATACCATCTTCCTGCACATATTTTTCAAACCTCGGGATATCCGTATAAAAAAGAAAGAACCCTGCTGCCAGAATAACTATGCCTGCGCCTAATATAATTCCTTCTACTGCAGATAGATTAGTTTTTGCCATACGACGGGCTATTTGAAATAATAAAATTAAAACATCCTACCTGGTAAAATTGTTGAGGTCAACGAAAAAGAAAAGCTGGTTTATCTATAGTTTCCAATTCATGTAAGGAAATGATGGTATTATTTTTTCTTTCTCCAAAATACTAATTAATTTAGCAAAATGAAGCTTAATTATTTTAGTATAATAGTCCATATAAAGGGTAGGGCGAGGCCGTTGGTAGGCATCAGGCAGTATGATACGGATAATTATGACGCGGTATATGAAATGACCAGGAAAAGTCTTCTTAAATTCTATTACCTCTCGGATATTATAAAAATAGATGTGTGGCCGCTTACGGAAAGCTCACAGGTGTTGCAGGAATATCTGAAAAAAAGAGAACTGCAAAACAGCAAAGAAACAGGAGAACAGGAAGAGTAGTTTTTTTATCAGATACCTGCGAATATAAAATGCCAACGAATTACCTAACGTTTGGTTGCGAAAATGAATGGACAGTTTGTAGGGAAATTATTCCTCAGTAAATCGTGGAATTGCAGAATCAACGGATAATTGTTCAGGAGGAACACTTTGCTTTCTTGCCTTGAATTCGGCGGTTAGCATGTCAATGGTCTGTTTACAGGTATAAAACTCATCAGTTTTTATGTTATTAGTAAGCATTTGTGTATACAAAGCAGTATGTTCTACAAGTTGGTTAATCAGAGCAGCGTTTGACATTTCTTTGAATTGGTGCATTATGGACTGGATTAGTGGTGCTTTGGTTTCAAAAATAGTGCTAAGATAAGTTTCGTAAAAGTAAAATCAAAGCATGTTGCCCTGGTTGACGCTTTTACTAATAATAACAGGGGCATCATCTGCTAATTTATCCTAAAATGATTTGCCTTTCCTTCGGGTGCATTTCAAATTGTCGCATGGAAATGGCTTCATAACACCAGCACTTGTCAGACTCTGCGTCTTCTCCGCCGGGGCCTAAGCGATTTCGGATAAAAAAATCAATAGGGGTGGGTTTAGGTAGGCGTCAATTTGAAATGCACCCTTTCCTTCGATAAGCTCTAAACCACAAACTTTTCTAATACCTTTGCGCCAAATTTAAATAGATTGCTATATGGCGGCCCGTACAGATAATTTTATAAGTCCGGATTACTTTAATGTAGATGATTTATTAAGCGAAGAACACAAGCTTGTCCGAGATTCTGTGCGTAATTATGTAAAAAAAGAGATCTCACCTATTATAGAAGATTATGCGCAACGGGCGGAGTTTCCGCAACAGATCATAAAGCAGTTAGGTGATCTGGGATGTTTTGGACCTACAGTACCTGTTGAATATGGTGGTGGTGGTTTGGATTATATCAGTTATGGCTTGATGATGCAGGAACTGGAACGTGGCGATAGTGGTGTTCGTTCTACTGCATCAGTGCAGGGATCGTTGGTGATGTTTCCTATTTATGCATATGGCAATGAAGCGCAACGAA
>CAMLEX010000229.1 GCA_946479055.1 uncultured Bacteroidota bacterium
AATTGGTCATACATTGATAGGCTTACTATATCGGGGTTTGCGTTACTTCCAAGAGTCGCGGTATCTATCAAATAAGAATATACGGCCATTCGTGTACCCAATGAAACGGTATTACTGTTTAAAATAGCATCCAGCGACAATCCGCTTCCGGCAGCTTCAGCCGCATATTGTTCAGCATACGAACTAAAATCATTTTTCCCGGTATAATAAATCTTATTGCTGAAATTGGCCGTACGTGTAACACCAAAGCTGATGGCTTTACTGCTCCATCTTCCTGAACCTTTCCATCCCGACACGATGCCACTTGTACCCAGGTTGAAATAAGAATCTTTATCGCTGGCACTGGTTCCTCTGAAATTACTTTTGTTTTTTAAAAAAGAAAAACCGGGCGACAGGACGATCTCGCTTGTTTTAAAAAAGCCAAGACCCGCAGGATTTACAAATGTAGCGGAGATATCGCCGCCTAATGAACCCATCGCTCCGCCAACTGCATTGATCCTTGCTGTACCATTAGTGGGTTGCCAGGAATATTTTAAAACATCTTCAGGTATTTGTGCATACAGTGAAATGGAGAACAATGTAAATGCACTGATTAATAATTTTCTTTTCATGATTGGTTCTTTTCAATTGTTGGGTAGATACAACAAGGGAGGAAACACTCAAGTGTAATACTCAAATACCGTTTCCTCCCATGAAAATCAGTTATTGTCTTAACTATCTCGGGGGCCTAGTTACACCGCCTCCGCTACTGCTACTACTGCTGCTGCTGCTACTACTACTTGATGATGAATTGCTGTTGGTAGAAGGGGTATAGCTTCGTGTAGGGGTTGAGTTATTGGAATTGGAGTTGTAATTACTGTTTGAATTGGATTCTGAAAAAACTTTCCGGACAGATTCGCCGAGTGAACTTCTATTGTTGTTATTACTATTGTTATAGCGGGTATTGGTATTATTATAGCTATTACTCAGGCTTCTGCCACCTACCTGCGGGTTCACATTACCGCTATTGCTATAACTATTCGGATTAAACACTACAGCTCTGCTGGGAGGAGTATATGTCTTTGGATTTTTAATAATGATTGCTCCCGGGTAATAAGGGATGCCACCGTAATATGGATTGTAAAAATTGTTCCAGGTATAATAGTTGTTCCAGGGATTGTTCCAGCTGTTATAATATCCGTAAGGGCTATATGCAAAAGTGTTATAAAAATAATAATCATCCAAAGCAGACCAGCGATAACGATCCTGTATTCTCATTCTCAGGAAACGATCTTCATAATAATCATCAGAGCCACGATAATACCGGTCATCCTGTTTCTCTACCCGTACATATTCTTCCTGTGGGCGGGTGGGAGAATAGTATACATCATCCGGTGTTTGACCGGTTTTGTATGCGGTGGTGCAACTGCTGAAAGCGGCTGCTGTCAATGCCAGGAGAAGAATGGATGGTTTCATGGCAAACGGTTTTATCAGTTTAAAGTTGAAGTTACTACTTTTGTGCGACTTTGGTTTTTCAAACGGTTGTTTGTCAAAGTTACATTCATTATCGGCACAATATTGTACAGGCTGTTGTTAATATAACGTAAAGATTTGACAACAATTAACGATAAAGAAATAACAACAGGCAGTGAGCAATAGACAATTGGCAAAGTAGGAAGAAACAAATAGGAAAACGTCTGGTACCATAACAATAAACCAAAAAAAAATAAACCATAAACTGGAAACAAGAAACCGGAAACAAGAAAAAGTATGAGCAAAGAAATTACATCAAGAGAACAAGATTACGCACAATGGTACAATGATCTGATAATTAAAGGAAGTTTAGCCGACTATTCAGCCGTAAGAGGTTGTATGGTTATAAAGCCGTATGGATTTGCCCTATGGGAAAATATGCGGGATGCATTGGACAAAATGTTTAAGGATACCGGCCACGTAAATGCTTATTTTCCTTTATTCATTCCTAAAAGTTTTTTGAGTAAGGAAGCGGCTCATGTGGAAGGCTTTGCAAAGGAATGCGCAGTGGTAACTCATTATCGTTTGAAAAATGATCCCAATGGCGGTGGTGTTATCGTTGATCCGGAAGCAAAACTGGAAGAAGAGCTGATTGTTCGCCCAACAAGTGAAACAATTATCTGGAATTCGTATAAGGACTGGATAAAATCGTACCGTGATCTTCCGCTACTGATCAATCAATGGGCCAATGTGGTACGTTGGGAAATGCGGACAAGATTGTTTCTTCGGACAGCTGAATTTTTATGGCAGGAAGGACATACAGCTCATGCTACCAAAGAAGAAGCCATAGAAGAAGCAGAAAAAATGCTGGAAGTATACGCCACTTTTGTAGAAGAGTTTATGGCGCTACCTGTTATCCGTGGTATAAAAACGGAAAGCGAACGTTTTGCCGGTGCTGAAGACACCTATTGTATTGAAGCGCTTATGCAGGATGGCAAAGCTTTGCAAGCAGGTACATCGCATTTCCTGGGACAAAATTTTGCCAAGGCATTTGATGTAAAATTCTCTAATAAAGAAAATCAACTGGAATATGTATGGGCTACCAGTTGGGGAGTGAGTACAAGATTGGTAGGTGCCCTGGTAATGGCGCATAGTGATGATGAGGGATTGATATTGCCGCCTAAGATTGCTCCAATGCAGGTTGTTATTGTTCCTATTTATAAAGGAGAGGAACAGAAAGCATTGATTGATGCGAAAGCGAAAGAAATCATGAGCAACCTTAAAAATTTAGGTGTGCGGGTGAAATATGATGACAACGATAATAACAGGCCGGGATGGAAATTTGCGGAACATGAAATGAAGGGAGTTCCTGTTCGCCTGGCATTGGGTGCAAGGGATCTTGAAAAGAATGTTGTGGAAGTAGCCCGTCGTGATACAAAAGAAAAGAAAGTTGTAGGATTAGATGGTATTGCACAATACGTTGATGGTTTGCTGCTGGAAATACAACACAATATGTTCAAAAAAGCGAAAGCTTATCAACAGGAACATATTACACCTGCCAATAGCTGGGGTGAATTTGAAAAACTGTTAGATGAAAAAACTGGTTTTATTTCTGCGCATTGGGATGGTACAGCCGAAACAGAAGAAGCTATTAAAGAAAAAACAAAAGCAACCATCCGTTGTATACCATTGAATAACGAATTGGAAGAGGGGAAATGTATATTAACAGGTAACCCTTCAAAACAACGGGTTTTATTTGCAAGAGCATATTAAAATAATATATCTTTTATCAAATGCCGGGTACACAACCCGGCATTTTCTGCAATAAATTTGTGGGGATCATTCACGCCTGTTATATTTAGTTATTCAAAAGATCATCTATGGAAGAAAATCACTCTTTGTTTGAACTGGATATAGATTCTATCACTTCGGAAGAACTACTGGATACAGCAAGATGGCAAAAGATGTTTGGCCTGTTATTAATCACTATCATCGGACTGGTACTATTGGCATTTATTGTGGCCTGGGACAAGATCCGGAGCTTAATAAATGAATCAATAGATGGTGAATCAAGTCAGGCGACTATGGCAGTACTCATAGGCGTTTTGCTAGTAATAGCCGGCATTTTAGGAACCATGTCCTGGTTTCTGGTTCGTGGTGCTGCCCGTATCAAATCAGCTCTCCGTACTAAAGAGCAACTTGTTTTTAACAACGGGCTTAGCGACTTGAAGATGTTTTTTATTATTTACGGAGTGCTTGGCATTCTTGGGTTGCTTGGCAATCTTATTTCACTTTTCTGATAAAATTATTTTATGGAATCACAAAGCGATTTGTTCTCCCCGGAAATAAAAATAGATGAAACGGCTAAAGCTCATATCAGCAGCCTTGCTTCCTGGGCCATGGTAATTGTAGTAGTCGCAGTAATTGGTTATGTACTCAATATCTTAGAATTGATAATAGGTTCAAACGAACCTGTTGTTGTACAATCGGAAGGTTTCACTACATCGTTTTTGACAGGAGAAAAAAATATTGGCGGAACCGTGATTACAATAATGATTGGCTTGCTCATAAATTATTTTCTTTACAGGTTTGCCAGTACCGTTGTCAGCAGTATCAATAGTATGGACCAGGAAAAGTTTTGCGCCAGTTTTCGTAACCTCAGAATTTATTTTGCTATTACAACTATTATCATGCTTTTGTTCCTGCTGATACTATTGGTTGGTTTATCGGCCTTAGCCTAATGAGTATCGGCAATGTTTCTGTTTTTTAAGATTGGCCTTATAAATAAAGGGGAGTATATTTATAACAATAAAACCAACTATTATGGAACAAAATCAGGATTCTTCTCTTTTTGGTATCAATGTAGATCAAACAGCAAAATCTCATCTAGCCGAGGCTGCAAAATGGGCGAAATTCCTTTCTATTATGGGGTTTATCTTTTGTGGATTTATTGTATTAATTGGGCTTTTCTTCGGAACTTTTGTGAGTATGTTTTCATCACAGTATGGTGAAAATAATCCATACAATGATCTGCCCACTTCAACAGGTTTTGGCGCTTCTATGGCAGTATTGTATATTGTTATAGCGCTTATCTATTTTTTCCCTTGCCTCTTTCTTTTTCGCTTTTCCGCTAAAATGAAGGCAGCTTTGGCTTCCAATGATCAGGAAGTATTGAATACTTCATTCCAAAATCTGAAAGCTTCTTTCCGTTATGTTGGCATTATAATGATTGTTATGCTGGCGTTCTGGGCATTGGCACTCATCATCGGAGTGTTAGGTGTAGCTACCGGTAGTAATATGTAAAATGTTTGAAATAAAGTTTGTTCAGGGCCAGTTGCGTCCCTTTTTATTTTACTGACAAATAATTATAATCTTTCAATAATATATCAAGGAATTCAAATGGCGACAGCGAGGTGTCGATCTTCAGATGAGTTTTTATTTTCTCGCTTGCTGATGCAGCCATATCCACATCTCCTTTTTTTCGTGCTGTTTCCAGTATGCTTTTTATGGCGTTGATATCACGGTCACTCAGTTGCATGATCTGTGGGAACGAAGGTGTGTAGTTATCCGCCACTTCCTGGAAAACGGTTTCTTCAATACTTGATTGACGGTTTGTTCTTATTAAAATAGTATGCGCCAGTATATCGCCGATCCGCTGTCCTTTTTTTGAAGAAACAATCAATACTATTTCTGTAATAAAAAAAGCGATGACAGCAAGTATAATAAAAACCGATTCAGCGCCGGATCCCTGCAATCCAATTCCGAATAATAATAAAAACCAGATATCACGCAGGAGCCAGCGGATAAGGAACTGGCTGATACTGGCCCTGCCACCGTTTTCATTCACAACTCTCAACGACATGATTTTTTTACCGATGCTTTGTCCATTCATCGTTATCTCAAGCACCACATGATAAATAAGGAGCGGCAGGAAGAGCAAAATGATAAGAGCCTGTAAATTATAGCTAGTATCCGCATCCATAAAATTGGAACCTCGTGCAATGGATTTATAAAATTCAAGAGCTATTCTGAAATAAAAATACTCGATCAGGAAATCAATCAAAAGGGCGATAAGCCGCCTGTAAAATTCGGGGATCTCAAATTCAACATCAATATTAAAGGAAGTAGGTACTTTGATTGCCGCCATTCTATTTGGCTGATTTATTTGGGTGTTAAATTAGCTTCTTTCATTCAAAAATCTATTAATTTTTAGATCAGGGGCCTGCTATTTAGTTCCTTGCATTCCTGACAGCTATCGGGATGCGGGGACACCGCGACAAAGTAAATTTTAAATTCTTTCTAATCTCTTAAATTCCATAAAATCGTAGTTCCTTCTTATTTAAAAAACAGTATTTTACAAGCCAATTAAAGCAATTGAGAGAAGCCCTTTTTATAAAGAAGAACCGGGATCGCTGGCTGAAAAATCAACATATGCCGGCCGAAGATGCGGATGAAATGGCAAAAGACTTTACCCAACTGGTAGATGATTTGGCTTATGCCAAAACTTTTTATCCATCAAGTAAGGTAACAAAGTATATCAATAGTGAAGCATCGAAGATATACCTGAATATTTATAAGAACCGTAAGGAGGAATCCAACAGGGTAATTGATTTTTGGAAACATGATCTGCCACTGACGATCCGTAAACATCATAGGGTTGTTTTATTCGCATTTATTATATTCCTTGTATTCTTTGGTATCGGTTTTTTTGTCTCCAAACAAGATGAAGGGGTAGCAAGAGGATTTTTTGGTGATGGTTATGTAGATCAAACATTGGAAAATATCGACAAGGGAAATCCTTTTGGAATTTATGAATCAGGGAATCCAATATTGAGCTGGCTCCACCTGATGATCCATAATATCAGGGTATCCTTGCTCATGTTTGCATCCGGTATTTTTTCAGGTATTCCAAGTTTGTATTTGCTGTCCCAAAATGCGGCTATGGTTGGCATTTTCGATCAGTTCTTTGCTGCGAAAGGGTTGGGTATTCAATTCTTTCTGGTTGTGTTTGTTCATGGCACACTGGAATTGACAGCTATCATTATATCCGGCGCTGCAGGTTTGATATTGGGAAAAAGTTTTTTATTTCCCGGTACCATTAAACGGATTGATGCATTAAAACAAGGAGCGAAAGACGGTGTGAAAATCATGATTGGCCTGATGCCGGTATTTGCATTGGCAGCTTTTTTTGAAGGTGTTATCACCCGACTGTACAATGATATTTCAGTGTTAACTACTATTGTTACTTCATTATCGGTTGTATTTGTTATCTGGTATTTTGTTGTCTACCCAATCCGGCTTGGGCGAAAGATGACTGCACAATTTAACGGGGAGGATGCATAAGTGCTAAGCGAAAAGAAAAAATATTATGCCAGCGTAATCCTGAAAAGGATTGGAATAATCATTCTTTTCCTTTCTCTCAATATACTTCTTCATGCACAATCCGATCCGCTACAACAAAAAGATAAAGAATGGACTGATACTATAAAAGAATTAAGATATGAGCTAGATACAACAACGCAGGGAGAGCAGCCGGCCGACACCATTAAAGAAGATGAGTATGCAGTTGAATTAAATGAAGAAAATAAAGATGAGAAGGAATATTTTCTGCGGAAAGAATTCACCGGTGGATTGCCCGATACGCTAAGGTTTCGCAGGTTGCCTGATAATACAATAAATGCATTGCGGGAAGATAAAGCGTTCTGGTATGCGAATGAGACGTTTAAAAAAAAGGAAAAGAAAAAAGAGAGAGCTAGTTTTACCGGCCATCCTTTTTTTCAAACCGTATTATGGTTTATGATCATTGGCGGGTTCGTCACCTTTCTTATTCTCTATCTCTACAACAGTAATGCCGCTTTGTTCAGGAAGAGCAGTAGTATCGCAGATAAAGAAATGGATGCTGCAGAAACAAGTGATATCTTCACTATCAATTACCAGAAAGAAATCGATAAAGCGGTTGGTATGAGTAATTACCGGCTGGCAGTACGTCTCATGTTCCTGCGGCTACTCCGCAACCTT
>CAMLEX010000230.1 GCA_946479055.1 uncultured Bacteroidota bacterium
TCTGCCAATAGCCTTATAAGTGTACGGCTGTAATGTCCAAGCCCTGTACTGTTGTGGAAAGCCCTTTTTGCATCAAAACCTATATTCATAAATTAATTTGGAGTGTGAAAATATGAAATGAGTCATAAAATCACCATGCAATTTATGTAAGCAGGCGTTGCAAATTTTTATCTGGGCTACCAGCATAGTAAAAAATTAAAAAAAAACTAACACATGAACATGTAGAAATGAAGTCAGTTATCTTCGCAGCAAAATCAAAAAAACAATGAAGGAATTAATACTTGAGGCCTGGGAAAACAGGGAACTATTAAAAGAAAACAAATATGCGGAAGGAGTAAGATCTGTAATAGAAGAAGTTGACAAAGGAAGATTGAGAGTAGCATCACCCACGGAAAACGGATGGGTAGTAAATGAATGGGTGAAGCAAGCTATATTAATGTATTTCGGTATTCAGCAAATGCAAACCTGGAATGTTGGGCCTTTTGAGTTTTATGATAAGATGTTGCTTAAAAAAAATTATAAAGATCTGGGAGTTCGTGCTGTGCCCCATGCTGTTGCAAGATATGGTGCTTATGTGGCCAAAAACGTAGTGCTTATGCCATCTTATGTAAATATTGGCGCCTATGTAGATGAAGGATCTATGGTGGATACTTGGGCAACTGTAGGAAGCTGTGCCCAGATAGGCAAAGGTGTTCATTTAAGTGGTGGTGTCGGTATCGGTGGTGTGTTAGAGCCACTTCAGGCCTCCCCTGTTATTATTGAGGACGGATGTTTTATAGGTAGCCGCTGTATTGTAGTAGAAGGTGTCATTGTGGAAAAAGAAGCTGTATTGGGAGCTAATGTGGTTTTAACGCAATCCACCAAAATCATTGATGTAAGTGGTACAGAACCGGTAGAAATGAAAGGCCGGGTACCTGCAAGAAGTGTAGTAATCCCCGGTTCATACACTAAAAAATTCCCTGCTGGTGAATATGGTGTTGGTTGTGCATTGATCATTGGTCAGCGTAAACCCAGCACGGATTTGAAAACGAGTTTAAATGATGCACTCAGAGACTTTAATGTTTCAGTATAACGAATAAAATCATTTCCTATATTTGCAGCCCAAAAGTTGTTATTGTTTGAGGTTACTCCTCAAACAGTAAGCCCGGGTGGCGAAATTGGTAGACGCACTGTCTTCAGGTGGCAGCGTTCGCAAGGATGTGCTGGTTCGAATCCAGTCCCGGGCACTTGATAGCCTTGTAAATGATTGATTTACAAGGCTATTTTATTTTGTGTGTGTCGTTATTTCACGCTTTTCTTCGCTTTCTCCCATTTTTTTTGACACACAAGCGATACACCATGACACACAGCATCATCGTTGGATTCCAACCGGATTCCAACCGAATTTTTCCCGTTGAAGGAACATTTAATCCGACAGATGATTTTTATCATTTGACACCCGATTTGACACACAATTTTGCATTACCATCTGCGGGTTCTTCAATTCTTAAGCAAGACAGCAACTTTCTTATTTGCTTTTTCAAAAAAAAGTTACAACTCTTGATCTACCATTTCTTTTCGCTTTTTCACTCTATCATAAAAAATAACACTGTCGCTTTTTTATGGCACCATTATTCGCTGGCGATGGCATATTCATTGCGTTCAAATTTCATCACCTTTAAATCCGTAGCGCTATGAATTTCGTGAAAAGAACTAATTCAAAAGGAGATAAAATATACTTTTACTATGACCTTGGCAGAAAAAAAGGTCAACGACCGACAACGGGCGTTTTTATTTATGCTAAACCAAAAAATCAAATTGAAAAGAATCACAACAAAGAAGCGTTGCTGATATTAGAAACAAAAAGATCGCAATACATACTCGAGCACCAAGCATTGGGAAGTGGTTTTATTCTTTCTCATAAATTCAAAGCGAACTTTATTGATTATTTTGAAGAATACGTTAAACTCAATCAACGAAAAGGGAACCGGCATTTACAGAATAGCTTTAAACATTTTAAGACATTTGTTAAAAATGATTTTATTTCTCCATTAGACATCACAGAAAATTTTTGCAAGCGATTCCGCCAATTCTTATTGGATCGTTTTACCGGTGAAACTCCTGCTGATTATTATGCCAGATTTAAATGGGTAGTGAATGCTGCACACAAGGATGGTTATTTCAGAATTAACCCTACTGAAAAGATATTTTCAAATGTAAACCAAGTGTAAGACTGAAAGAAAACCTGGAAAGTGAAGAATACATTAAGTTATTAAGTACCCCTTGCCTGAATGAACAAGTAAAAGATGCATTTATCTTTTGCTGCTACACCGGGTTACGATGGGTAGATGTGAAGAAACTCGAATGGAAAGATATTAAAGAAAACATCCTAACAACAAGGATCCGTTAACATTTTCCCAAACCATGGCCACTTTTCCTTTAGTGCGTATGGCTTCAATATAGTTTATGGCTTCCGGAATTTTTTTATAGGAATAGGGTTTTTCTGTGTGAATCTTTATTTTTCTGTCTTGAATCAAAGATGCTAAGGTCTCCAAATCTTTGGAGAAGGCTCTCACTCCCCTTCTATGAGTCATATTGTTGGGTTTAATAATCCTCTTCTATAAACGTCTTCAACCTTATCTCTTAAAATGTCAATCATTCAGGCTGCATAAATTCATATTCGTCTGGAATACAAAGACAGACAATCTTCTTCTTCTCATAATAGTTGGGATGATTTGCCCGAATGAAATTTTTATGATGTTTTTCCATAACGACGATTGCATCCGCCCACGCCAGGAGTTCATCTTTAGAAAGATAGTCCTTAGCGTAAACTATTTTTTCATCATCTTTATTTCATTTTCAGATTCAGCACAGCTACTTCCCTGGCGAGACCATGATTATTTCTTTTGTTGTGATAGCCATGTTATCAATGACCCAAATTCTTCATACGACAATGCATTGGCCAAACCGGCCGGCATCATTGAAGCCGGCAGCTCTTTACGTGCCTGTATATCTTTTGTATTGATCGCATGAACTTTCCCTGCAATGTCGCGCAGCATGATTCTACCGGCTGATTCATCCGTAACAAACCCCGTTACCGTTTTAGCATCTTTGGTAGTAATAACTACAGTTGCAAAACCCTGAGATATCGAGGCATTGGGTTTAAGAATAGATTCAGCGATTTGCTTCCGGTTCATAATCGAACCCACCTGTCCCATAAAAGGACCTTTCAATGTTTCCTCTTTTTTTATACTATGACAAGCAATGCAGCCTTGCTGAACAAACAAATTTTTCCCGATAGCCGGATCTCCCTTTATCTTATCCATCGCAAGCATAATATCTTCGATAGAAGATTGCCCGATCTGCCCTTTTTTGCTTTTAATTTTTTCAAAGTCAACCTTAGCTTCATCTTCTTCTGGATTTTCTTCTTTGTCTTCACCGCCAAATTGGATGATGCCCATGCGTAGTTTACCATTCAGGCTGGCAAAGAATTGTTTGCCTGCGGCATTTGATTTATTCCATTCTCCTTCCAGAAAAGATTTTATCATTTCCGATGCCGCCCATGTTGTGGGTTTGTAAAAAGGTCCATGCCCATCCGGTCTTGTACTCCACCAGGTTGAGCCATCATAAGGCGTTTCCCTATTGTACAGTCGCCCCAGCGTAGCAAGAATTTTAGTTTTCAATTCTTTATCCGGGGATTGATGGTAAGCCGCCATTAATCCCTCTACTGCTTTCTGATCGTACATATAGCGCAACGCCCACAGGGCCAGAGTCGAATTGGGAGATTTGATAGCAGCGACACATTCATCTACAGCATTCAATTGCACCAACGCCTTTACAGCCAGGTGCGCCGGAATAATTTCTGTATTCGGAGTTGCATGCGGTCCTTCTGTTCCTTTGGGAGGAGCAACGAAAGAAGCAGGCACAGGCACCTTCAACAATTCTTTCGCTGCTTCAATGCGGCCAAGTCTTCCCAGTCCAATAATTGATGTTACCTGCACCCGTGATGAAGTATCTTTCAAGCCACGTATAAAAGGTTCAATAGGTACCCCGGCTGAAAATGGTTTTCGATCCGCCAATGCACGTAATGCAAATTCTTTTACCCGTTCATCGGCACTGAGTTCAACAAGATTTTTAATACCCTCCTTTCCCGCGGCCTGGGCATAGGTATAGATAGCTGCTACACGGGCAGACAAAAGAATGCCTTTATCTGTCGCTAAATTCCATGCAGCGGCTGCAGCATCTTTTGCAGGACGGGTAAGCAATTCCTGTTGCGCACTCAGTCTTGTTACAGCGCCTCCTGATTTTAATAAAGAGGCCAATTCTTCAATAGATGAGGATTTCAAATCCGGGAATTGCAGATACTGCCAATTTTTGGGCACTGCGCGAACGACGAAACCTTTGCTCGAATCGCCTGAATAACCAGCTCCATCCCAGGCGGAAAGATATAACCGGCCTGAACCATCCACATCCAGGTCGGTTACCTGTGGTAGTTTGAAAAAGTCTTCCTCTTTCTGTGTAAAGCTTCCCCGGGAAGGAGTGACCCGGTGAATATAAACTTCACTTCGTCCCCAATCCGCCATCATCGGAACATGATTGAATTTTTCAGGCCATGATGGATCATCCATAAACAATGAACCTGTTCCTGAACCGCCTCCCAAATCAACCATCGCAGGAATAATTTCTTCTGTGAAATGTTTAAACAAAACAGGATAACCATATTCGCCGGATTGTATATGATGTGAGAACCGGATATTCCATCCACCACCGTCATTGGTATTATCCCGTGTGAAAATGTTCATGTACGGATCAATCGCCACGTCATAAATATTTCTTGCACCGTGTGAAAAAATTTCCATCTCCGTTCCATCTGGTCTTACTCTTACTATACCTCCTCCCTGCATGGTTAATTTCTTTCCATCACGATCCACTGCTTCATGAAAGCCAAAATCTCCAACGGCAATATAGATCCAGCCATCAATACCCATGCGGATACCGTTAGTGGCGTGGTCAGTACCGCGCCTCTGGAGATAAACCGGATTACTAATATGCTCAATCAATGGCCTGGACGGGCCATCAGCAATACCGTCCTGATTTTTATCTTCAAAAACAACAAGATCCATCCCGGTAGCTATACTATCATTGAACATCGTATGCAAAACATACAGCTTGTCACCAATTGGCAATAGACCGCGGGGATTATCCACTTCGGCGTATTCTGTATGGCTATCTGCGATACCATCGTTATTACAATCCAATAACTTTACGATCATTCCTTTGCCGGGCGTTTTACCCAAAGAACCAATCATATCCACTCCGACATACACCTCTCCTGTTGCTGCTACTGCAAGACAAGCGGGGCTGGGTACAAGCTGAGGCCCTGCAAAGCCGGTCACCTTTAACTCTTCCGGCCAGTTCAGGGATTTACCAATGGAGTCAATGGGTGTTGTTTGTTTACCGGGTTCACAATGCTTCCTGCTGTTTTTACAGGCAGTTAATAACAGGAAAGCATAAGCAAAAATGACCGTATATTTTATCATCGTGTTTCGTTTAATATAAAACTTGAAAATTATAGGATTCTTGGGCTGCGGGCTTTGACATAGTCAATCAGTTCTAATTTCATTGCAGTCGTTAATTATTCAACTCTTATTGATTGTCGAAAATAAAGGAATTCATTGGCAACCCTCTTATGCCAACGATTGCGCAAAAAAGGGAGCCGCTCAAAGGATAGAACAAACTTTGACGCTAAGACGGATTAGCACAAAAAAATAATTCTTGATTTACGATGCCCTTTTGGTCGTTTGTTTCAGACTTGCTTTCAACGTTTCCATTAAATCGGAAGTGGTAGCAGAATGCACTATTTTTAGTGGCTTTCTTGTGGCCTTGCCCTTAGCTTTTGCTTCGATCACTTGCAGCAGCTTTTCTGAATAGGTATCCTTCCAATCGTCAGCTTTAAATGGCTTTGTGAGTTGAGCTATTAGCAAGCTCGCCATTTTTATTTCTTCAGCCCTGATATCTGTTTCTGGGATAACCAAACCTTGTTCGTTTCTAATCTCGTTCGAAAAACGCAGGCGATGCAAAACCAAAACTTTTCTTTGGGCCTTAACAAGGCACAGCCATTCTTTGTTGTGGTATACCAGCAATCCCAATCCCGCCTTCCCCTCTTTTTTCAATGCATCCCGCAGGAGCGTGTATGCCTTTGCGCCCGCTTTGTCTGGTTCCAGGTAATACGGCTTTTCGTAATAGACCGGGTCTATCTCTTTTTCATTCACAAATTGCACAATCTCTAAATGGTCAAATTTTTCCGGCATAGCTTTTTGCATATCCTGGTCATCAACTATCACATAGTTATCACCTATTGGGTACCCACGGAGAATGTCTACCTGGTTTAATTCTCTACCAGAATTTTCATTTACCTTTTTATACCTGACGCGGGAGTGATCCTTTTTGTCAAGCTGGACAAATGAAATATTACTTTCCTCAGTCGCAACATACAGCCGGGCCGGAATGTTAACCAGACCGAACCCGATACTCCCCTTCCACATTGAGCGCATAAAAAAATCCCCCTGATAATTGCAGCGAAACCTGTGCCAGCCATAAAAATCCCAGACGTGGAGAAAAGGGTAAATTGATTGATAAGAGGATGGTAATAACAGAACAATTGGGTATGGCGAAGAGGAAGGGAAGATTGGATTGGTACAATAACAATTGAAATGGCGAAGAACAAATATTTGAAAATCAATGCTCATTTTTCTTGAAAAGATGGGCGAGTGCCATAAATTTACGTGTTGTGCGGCATTATAATGGAGAAAGAACTATTTACATTATTAGAATCATATCCCACTAGAGTTAATTTGACTGACGTGGTAGATCTTGTCAATTTTGACGAAAGACGCTCAGCCATCGACTGTCTAGTTATAAATACCATAGGCTTATCAGAAGGATTTATTGAATTCATTCCAGATAATGAACCGCCTTTAAGAGAGGAGATTCTTTGTTGGATTTGTGCAATCAGACCTGATTTGTCTAAAGAACTAATAACTCTTGATATAAATGAAGATTTTAGGATTCTATTGAATTCGTATATCAACAATGATATGAAAAAGTTTTGGAATTATATAGGCTAATCCTATGACTGAAAACTACATACAATATGCTGGTGGATACCAGAAAGATAACATTAACGAAACGGATATAGAAAAAGCTATTACGGACATTCAACGAATGGATAACGAACACGGAGCATTTTGGGTTTCGGTTATAACCGATGACGAAAACGTAATTGAAGTAAATAAGGATTTAACACTTTCAGCAATATTCGAAGGACAAGAAACTAAATATCAGGCAGCGAATTGGAAAGAGGTAAAAGAAATTTACAATCTTCTATTACTTGAAAAATTTGATGAAATAAGACTGAAGTTAAAATAACGAACGCACAACATTAAGAACAATAGCCGAAAGTCCCCATAAAGAAGCCCCGCATTAAAAGCA
>CAMLEX010000231.1 GCA_946479055.1 uncultured Bacteroidota bacterium
TTTGATAAGCCGAAAATTATAATTCCTTTTATCGAGAAAATCGAACTTTACTATCAAGGTTTGTATTTGGTCCAGCCCGTTCAATCCTCCGATATACCATTGGTTTCCTTTCCTGCGGGCAATAATGATTTTTTCTCCAGGATACCCATCGATCAATTTTGTATCATCCCAGCTAACCGGTACCTGTTTCAAAAATTCTTTTGGTTCTGTCGGTAACAATTGAAATGCTGACGGCCTATCGGCGAAGTGCTGAAGCCCCGATTCAAAAACAACAGACAAGGCCAATTCATGAGCATAAGATGTAATATGCGGATGTTGTGAATTTGAAAAGGTAACCGGCGTGTAATCCATAGAGCCTATTACATTGCGTGTAAAGGGAAGCGTAGCATTATGGGCAGCTGCTTTATTAGTCAATACCGGTGAATTGTTGTACCATTCTGCTCCATACACCGCCTCTGTCGTCATCAGGTTGGGATATGTACGTGCCCAACCCCGTGGAATTGTTGCTCCATGAAAATTCACCATTAAATGATATTTTGCCGCATCTTTCAAAATATCAATGTAATACTTCATCATATCTTGCTGATCACCGGCAAAGAAATCCACCTTGATTCCGAATACTCCAATTTTATTAAGCCACGAAAATTCTTTAATACGTTTTTCTGCCGTCTGTAAGCGATCGTTCGGTGTAGGATCGAGCCAGGATGTACCGGAATTATACCACATTAAAGGTTTGATGCCTTTGCTTTTTGCATAGTTGACGGCATCAACAATGTTGCCACCATTGCTCATTACATCCCATTCCCAATCAATCAGCACATAAGGCCAGTTCATTTCTACAGCGAGGTTCACATATTCAACAACTTTTTGATAATCCTTGGACCCATGATTATTCGCCCAATAAATCCATGAGACCGCCCCGGGCTTTATCCAATCAGTTTCTTTTAATTGATTCGGTTGGCTAACATCGGTAATTAAAGTTGATTCAACAATATCTGACAATTTCCCAATGATAAGTGTGTGCCATTGCGATCTCCATGGCAATGTAGTTTTAACCCCGGTTTGGTTTAAATTGTCTCGAGAAGATGGATAGGTAACCTGGTATGCATTGACATTTTTACAATTGCTTAGTTTTGCAGCACAATTGTTCTCAGCAATATTTGCTTCGGAAACTAAAGTATAAACAGTTTCGTTTTTAACTTTAAATAATGCAGGAAAGCCCCATTCCTGCTCTTTGTGCGTGCTTAAACCAGTTTTATTGAACGGAAAAAAATCCTCATACCCAATAGAATAAGGCTGCATCCAACGGTATGTACTATCTGGTAAATTATAAGTTGTAGCCTCGCTAATAATATTTACAGTCGAATCGGAATGATTAGGAAAAATATACCGGAATGTAACGCCATCATTATAAACCCTGAAAACAATATCTAAAGGTTGGTTATTTGAATTTTTGAAACTAAAAATCTTCTCCCTACCAAAATTCTCACACTGTTTACGTTTACCACAAATCATTTCATATTTATCATGCACTTCCCTTATTCCGGATTCTGCAACCCATCTGAGATCATCGGTAAATGGCTGGTCTTTTCGCGATATTCCCAAAGGGGATTTTTTCATTACCCCGATATACGCTGGACCCTTTTTGTAAAGGACTTTAAAATATACCGGGTAACCGCCCTTGTTAACCGATGCCTTTTGCGCACTAATTACTACTTTAATATGCTTATTTGGAGATACAATCTCTTGTGCGTTACCAGCCAATGAGATTGAAAAGCAAAAAAGAAAAAAGAAACCCGGCTTCATAAATCTATATTATTTGTATTTAAACACTACTTCAATAATTACTTTGATCACACCATTCACAGCCATTGGTTGCAACCAATCTCAATCAATTTTTTCGCTTTTATTTCCGCCCAAAAGTCAACCGGAATTATGGCATTGCCCATGTCTATATTTTCTCTTACACGGCTGGCATGTGTAGTATTCAATGCAACGCTTTTCACCCCGGGAACATTCAATGCAAACTGCACACAGGCTTCTGCGGGTTTCACATTAAACTGATTGCATGTTTCAAAAAATTGTTCTCTCCATTTGAACAATGCATCATTTTGCGAAGCTCCTCTTTTAATCAGTCGATAGTCGAAATAATCACTGCCTACAAGAAAGCCAGAATGAAACACAGCAGAGTTAATTACATAAACACCTTTTTTCTCCATCTCTATAATAAAATCCAACAACTCTTGTGGATGGCTTTTAATCGTCATACTGTTGGCAATCATGACCCAATCTAATTCTACATCTTTCGCTATTCGCTTTATGATTTTCCAATTTTTTGCACCAACGCCAATGAACTGCACTTTTCCATGTTTCTTCAGATCATACAAAGCTTCATATGCATCGAGTATATCTTCGTACAATTTTTCTGAATGAGAATAGCCATTTGCTCCAGCAATATATTCATCGGGATCATGAACAGAAACCATTTGAGGAACATATCCATTGAGCAGTTCATTACCTTGTTCGAAACATTCCATGATGCCATCGTAACTTATTTTTTGAACAGCATCATGTTTTAAATTTTTCCAGACACCGGGTTCAAAAGTTGGCTCTTTTGTTTTTAGTTTCGTACGAACCCAACCCAACTTATTACTGATAACAACGTTTTCCGGTTCAACATTTAATTGTTTAAGACATTTTCCGAGTGTTTCCAACGCGAGACCGGCGCCATACTTTCCTGCCGAATCAAATACCGCTTTTCCTTTCGACAAGCGGACACATTCACTTACTATATTCAGCTTCTCTTCTTCTTCAAGAGCAACAAATAAATTTCCTAAACCACTGGTTCCAAAAATAACAGGCGGAAGATGTAAAGTAGCAATCTCTTTTGCTTCCTGCTTAGGATGTGTTTTCATTTTTTATTCTTGATTTTTCAATTGAGATAACCAGTTTGCTCCAATTGCAGGTTCCTCTCCAATTTCTTGCCCCTGATAACTGAGTGTTATCACCGGCGGGTAAAGCCATAAGGAAATACGCCATGTAAACCGCAAAATCAATCAGTGTTGATTGCGTAGTCGTCAGTGTAAATGATTTTTTTAAATGGGGAATTAAAATTGGGTCGCGATTATGACTCCATAAGTAAAATGAAGAAGTAATAAGCTCAAACGCAAACATGCTGTGTTGCTTTTCAATCATATGCACGACAATTGTCCCGGGAAAATGCGTCAGCCGATCCCTTTAAACAAAATTATCTTTTATCGCTTGTCAGCCATTCCATGAAAAAGACTTTATTTTACACAAATCCGACCTATTGCCAGAATTTCAGTCAGTGATTATATATGAACAGGCGACTATTAAAACACAGTTTATCTCTACTGCATATAGATTATGCAAAGCTTGATACACACTGGAATTACGATAATGTATTGAGTCCATATTACCGGATTTACCTGATTGACGAAGGAGAAGGATATATCACTGGCCAGGGGAAAAAACTTATCCTTAGACCAGGGCATTTTTATATTATTCCGAGTTTCACGGTTTGTAATATGAAATGTCCGGCATACCTGAGCCAATATTTTATTCATTTTTTCGAAGATTCACCCAGCGGCATTTCCCTCTTTCACAACAACCGGACATTAATCCAGGTCAAAGCAAGCGACACTGATATTGCCAATGTAAAAAGACTATTACAAATCAATCCCGGAAGGGGTATTAACCGATCAGATAATCCAAAGGTGTATGAGAAGAATATTTTTTATAAGGAATATGAAGAACTAAACAACAGCCAAAATATGGCTAATTATCTTGAAACGCAGGGTATATTATTGCAACTGATCTCCCGATTTGTCGATAGTAATCAGTTTGAAAATAAAACGCCTGTGGCCATCCCATCAAAAATTTTGGAAGCAATATCTTTTATTCAGCTTAACCTCGGGGATCCATTAACAGTAGCTCAACTGGCTCAACGGGCCAACCAACATCCGGATTATTTTTCCAGGCAATTTGCCAATTACACTGGCGAGCGACCCCTGGCCTATATCCATCAAAAAAGGATTGAACGAGCGCAATACCTGATAACGACCACTCCTATGCCATATACTGAAATTGCCGATGCTACGGGATTTGAGAGCCTCCCCTATTTTTCAAAAGTATTTAAGAAATTGACAGGGATCACGCCCGATCAGTATCGCAAGGCGCAACGATCAACGAACGCTTGATGACAGTATCCTTAGAACAAACAGCAACAGACCTGTTCATTAATGTTACGAAGTTCGATTTGAAGACAATTGTTCTGGTTGCGAAAGCAAACTTTGCCGGATGGCTGCATCACATTGCTGAAACTAAAATGAAAATGGTTCAGAGTTTTAATGTTTCAGGCCCTGTGCATAATAACTAATCACTTATAATATCACAGCAATACTTTTGCCTATCATGTTCAATTTTGTTTGGCTTTATTAAAAGTTTATTTTTTATTTACAAAAGTCGAAAATAGCGGGAAGATTGTTTCAATCCTTCCCGCTTTGATTTTATTTAATTTTTAGAACATTGGTATAATTCAGTCCGTCTTTGTTATCCGGCAGCTCTACTATTAAACCTTCATCCGTGTGAGTGTAAGATAAATTGGCGTGTGAACCCAGCAGTCCCACTTTAGTAATTTCTTTATACTTATTCTTTACCAAACTCTTAATTACAACTTTTTTATTTTCAGGCCATCCAAAAAAAGTTGCATATAATACATCTCCTTTGGCTGTAAAACGTATATCTTCCGCAGTAAAATCTTTGGCGGATCCTTCATTAAAACCCTGGCCGGTCAATGGTTTGGCATTGGCTATGGAAGGCCCTTCACCAAATATATTCCATGGCCTCGTTGCAAATATGGCTTCACCATTTACCTGCATCCAACGGCCAATTTCGTCAACAACGACCAGTTCCTGTTCGTCAATAGTACCATCAGCCCGCACGGGTATATTAAGCAACAGGTTGCCATTCTTACTCACCACATCAACCAATTGGTTTATTACTTCCCTTGCACTCTTGTATCCTTTGCGATCATATATCCTCCGGTCATAATGCCAGCCGCCGATACAGGTACAGGTTTGCCATGGCAGTGGCTCAATCGAATTACTTGCGCCTTTCTCTATATCCCATACCATGCATTTGCGTTGCTGTTCATCTAATATTTTTCCATTGATCACGGCTTCCAGTTTACCATGCCGTTTAATGCTATCGTTATACATGTGGGCAGCAATGCGCAAACCTGCATCACTAATGGGCCATAACGGTAATGCCGTATCATCAAAATAAACCAGGTCGGGATGATATTTGTTGATGAGATCAACTGTGCGGTTATAAAAATTTTCACAGTATTTTTTATCCGGAATAGAAACGCCTTCACCCCAATGCCATTGTTTATGAATATTGCCTGTGTTTTCACTTCCTGCACTGAGTGGATGGTTTTGTGCATACAAATCCTGTGGATCAAATCCTTCCCACCAGGTGTCTTTTCCATTGGCCTTTGTCAATTTTCCATCGTAAGGAATACCTGCCATCGCACCCTGCTTATCGCTGCGTTGGGCAGTTTCATACCAATTCCATGCATGTGCACTATGTACGCTTACGCCAAACCGCAGTCCTTGTTTTTTCGCAGCTCTGGCCCATCCATCAATAAGGTCTTTTCGGGGACCCATATTCACAGAATTCCATCGTTGATAACGGCTGTTATAATTATCAAAATTGTCATGGTGATTGGCCATCGCAACAAAGTACTGTGCTCCGGCATTTTTGTATAGTTCCACCAATTGCTGGGGATTCCAACGTTCGGCTTTCCATTGATGTATCACATCTTTGAAACCTACCTTAGATGGATGCCCATATTTTTCAAGGTGATATTTATATTGATCATCTCCCTCATCATAAATAAACCGTGCATACCAATCGCCATGTTCGGGCTGGCATTGCGCACCCCAATGTGCCCACATTCCAAACTTGGCATCACGAAACCAATCCGGCGTAGTATATTTTGCCAGCGAATCCCAGTTGGGGCTAAAAGGGCCTTTTGCCATTGGCTCGTTTAGCTCTCCAATAAAATTGTTGCCCATTGCACGGGATAACCACAGTGAAGGCAAAGCGGCGGCCATTCCCTTAATTAATGTTCTACGTTTCATCTTTAGCGGTTATGAGTTTTTAAGAGCTTGTTGATAATATCAGCGTTGTCATTTACAATTGGAAAATCTTATCTATTAAATCCCCTTCTATCGGGTTGACTCAATTTGTTTCTGTAATCTACAAAACGGGACTGCTCTTGCAGCCCCGTTTATTTTCGTTAGGCTAATGACATTTGTTATTTATTTATTAACCGGGATCGGTGCCCAATAATAAGTATGGGCCGCATCGCTTGGTTGGTTTATCAGGAGCACTTCCCCCGCATCCCGGCTTGCATTCGCTTTTTGCACGGATTCCGTTCTCACCAGATCAAACCACCTTATACCGCACTCTGCTGTAAATTCCCATCCCCTTTCCGCTATTACGGAATCTCTGAAAGCTGTTTGAGATAACCCGGTCTGCAAAGCAGGCACACCAGCTCTTTGCCTAACCTGGTTGATAGCATCGTAAGCACTGGCATCAACACCTGATGACATTGCTTTTGCTTCCGCATAAGTTAATAGCACTTCAGGGTACCGAATGATGAACGTAGTGGCGCTGCCCCACCAGTCATTGGCCTTATGCGTTGCCCAATCATAGCTATGGTCGTCACGGTATTTCAGGAAATATGGATGTTTTTGTAATGTATTTTGCCAGGTAACTACATTATTAGGATCGTTCTTTACATAATAAGCTGTTTGGTAGGTAGCATTCTTCCTGGCCCCTGCGGGATACTTGCTATAGAATGAAATTTCACCATAGCCATCATCCCATCCGCCTTCTTCGTAATCTGGCGAGAAGGTATTAGGTCCCATCATGTTGCCGTTTTCCCAACTCCATACCGGAATATCATTATTATAATAACAGGCAAACACCGCCTCTTTATTTAACTTGTTCCCTATTTTCCAGATATCAGCAAAATCCGTAACCAGATCATATCCCCAGGTAGCTTTTCCATCTATCACTTCTTTTGCTTTGGCTGCCGCAAGGGCGTATTTGTCTGTCTGTTTCAACGGCCATCCGGCCATGGTGAGATACACATTGGCCAACAGCGCCTTTGCAGAACCTTTGGTGGCCAGGATATCGATGCTGTTCTGCCTGGATTTTCCGCTCCAATGATCAGGAAGCATTGTCTCTGCTTTCTGCAGATCTCCTACAATCAAATTATAGAGATCTCCTGCCGTTGCATTGGGCCGGTCCGCTTCAGTCAATGCTTTGGTTGGCATGGGCACTTCTCCCCAGGTCCTTGTCAGAAAGAAATAACTGATAGCCCGCATAAAGTAAGCATAGCCGGCAGCGTTATTTCG
>CAMLEX010000232.1 GCA_946479055.1 uncultured Bacteroidota bacterium
GCGTAATTGCTTCTTTGCCATGATCACCTTCGGTGTAAGCCGCAAACAATTTTCGAAAACGAAGGTGCCGGCCTATATGAGCATTAATCGTGCCTTCATCCTCCTGTACATCACCCCATACCAGTGCTACATATTGCCGCTTTACTGTATGATCAAAAAATTGTTTGGCCAGCGTACGCATGGCATGATCATTTTTTGCCAATACCAATAAGCCACTGGTATTTTTATCAATACGATGTACAAGGCCAAAACGAGGTAACACTTCTTCTGATACCGAAGGATTTTGCTGTTGCAGGTACCAGGCAACGCCATTCAGCAATGTACCAGTATAATTGCCACTTCCCGGATGCACTACCATTCCGACAGGTTTATTGATGATCATGATCTCTTCATCTTCAAAAACAATAGTAAGTGGAATATTTTCGGGCAATACTTCCGTTTGTTCCGGGCTTGTATCAGAATAAATAATGATCTCATCCAGCGGCCTCACTTTATAATTAGGCCGTGTTTCCTTGCCATTTACCAGCACCATACCTGTATTAATAGCCTGCTGCAATTTGTTGCGGGTACCACCTTCAATTCGATTTATCAGGAATTTATCAATACGCAAAGGCTCCTGTCCTTTATCCACAGTAAGATTGAACCTTTCGTATAGTTCATCATTATTGTCATTAATTTCCTGGTTATCTATCCCTGTTTCTTCTTTCATAATTATTTGTTTGCCAACTTCTGTTCCCTGATTAAACTGTTGTTGCGACGCTCCGTTCATCGTTCTGTTCGCTGCTGAGCTTGTCGAAGTATCAGGTTTCATCCTGACTTAAGCAAAGGTGCAGTTTTCAGTTTAGTTTTTATTCCCCTTTAGGGGTTAGGGGTGTAAATTTGCAGATTAATATGAATAAACAGCCTATTATATTCAGGGATCTGGGAAAGATGGACTACAAAACGGCCTGGGATTACCAGGAAAGCCTTTTGCAGGAGAACGTAAGAAGGAAGTCAGAAGCCAGAAATCTTGTCTCAAATCAATTACAGGGCTCTGATACCCAACTCGCCACTCACCACTCACCACTCACCACTGAGCATTATCTTCTTTTCGTTGAGCATCCCCCCGTTTATACATTAGGAAAAAGTGGCAATATTGATAATGTATTATTAAGTGAAGAAAACCTCAAAGCAAGAGGAATTGATTTTTTCCGCACCAATCGCGGCGGAGATATTACTTTTCATGGGCCGCAACAGATCGTAGGTTATCCTATTCTTGACCTCGAAAAATTTTATACAGATATTGGAAAATATTTGCGGAATATGGAAGAGGTTATCATACTTACCTTGAAAGAATATGGAATAGAAGCGGGTCGCTCGTCAGGCGAAACCGGCGTATGGATAGATGCTGGTTTCAAAGGGAAAGAAAGAAAGATCTGCGCTATCGGTGTTCGCAGCAGCCGCTGGATCACCATGCACGGATTTGCTCTGAATGTGAATACAGATCTTGACTATTTTAATTTTATTATTCCTTGCGGTATTCAGGATAAACAGGTTACTTCATTGCAAAAAGAACTGGGCCGGCCTGTCGATTTTGAAGAAGCAAAAGAAAAAGTGAAACAAAATTTTGAGAAGGTATTTAATGCAGAGCTAAGAGATTAAAAGAGAAAAGGAGGAGAAGGAGGTTTGTTTCTATCTTCTTCCTGTTTTGTAAAACGCTTTAATTGTAAAACTCTTCGGACTGACTCTTTTTCTCTTTCCCTCTTTAAGCTCTTAGCTAGAACTCTTTCGGTATATAAAACTTATTCTTCTCCATCAACTCCCCATTTTCATACAGCTCAAATTTGAACCAGCCGGCGTGATAAAAATTAGCTTTATCAATTTTAAAATTTCTTTCTTTCACGTCTTTCAATTCAAACAATAAATCATCATCGGAAGAGAAAAATTTGATATTGTATTTCTTTTCAGTTTCCTCAGGGAGAATAATGCGGACATAACCATCTTTAAAAGTAAAGATGCGTTTTGATGGAACATACAAATCTGCTCTCGGTCTGTTATTTCCATTAACGGGGCCTATTAATACACTGTCAGATATCAGGACAGGAATTACTATTCCCGGTAAATCTGTTTTTACAGCAGCATCTTTTTTTACAACAGTATCAAGGATGGGTCTTCTTGCTTCGCTGAAAAGATAAACACCTTTATCCAGCATGATATAAAGGCGATAAAACATACGATCATTATTAGCTTTAGTATCTACATAACCGTTTTCAGGAATGGAGGGATCCGCTACAGTTAAAATGCTTTTAAAGTTTTTTGTACTGTCAAAAGAACGCTGAATGCTGATCTGCCTGACAGTTTCAAATGTATTGAACCAGCCAATGACGATACGATTGCCGCCAACATTTTTTATGGAGAACTTTGGGAGTGTATCACGGGCGGGTTGCGCAATCAAACTATTGACCGTTGCAAGAGAGGCTATGAAGAGTAGCAGGAGAAGTCTTTTCATAATTACAAAACGAAGAAAGATATGGATTTTGACAACCATATGCAACAAATATACCACACCCCGTCAAAAATATTAAAATATTAATGTATCCCCAGGGAGAGAGCTATTTCCCTGCAAACCGCCACTATGTATCAGCAATAATTTACTATCGGCGGGGAAGTAGTTTTTCCCGATAAGATCAGAAATAGCAAAGAATAATTTCCCAGTGTAAACAAAATCAGAAGGAATAGCCGTTTGTTTGTAAAATTCATTCATAAAGCGTAATAAAGCAGGCTGATGTTTAGCGTATCCGCCAAAATGATAATCGTGAATAAGCTTCCAATTTTTTCCAGTACCTGTAACAAGTGTTTGTATCATTTCTTTTAAAGCTGTGTTATTCTTCATTACACTTATTCCCAGCACCGTTTGTGCCGGCGACACAGCATTGATAAGTCCAGCCATCATAGTGCCGGTACCAACAGCACAACAATAATGCGTATAGGTTTTATTGCAATGATCCAACATTGTTGAAGCTCCTTTTGCACCTGTTTCACCATAGCCGCCTTCGTTGATGATATAATAATCACCCGGTTGAAGTGTTGCAGGTATTTTTTTTTGTTGATAATCCGAACGGGAAGTAAAAACCAGTTGCATTCCCAATTTTCTTGCATGCAAAAGGGTACTTGAAAGCTCTTTGGGCTCTTCGCCACGGATAATGCCAATAGAATTTAATTCCTGCATTTTGCAGACAGCGGCGGTAGCAATAATATGATTTGACCAGGCTCCGCCAAAAGTTAGAATAGATTTTTTGTGCTGACTCTTTGCTTCTTCAAGATAGTACCGGAGTTTGAACCATTTATTGCCAGAAATAACAGGACTTATCTTATCAAGCCGTAGGACATCCACTTCAATATTGTTTTCAAATAAAAAGGAGATAGGATCAACTGTTATATCATTTAGCGCTAAATCAGGCAACATAAAATAGAATGAATGAGTAACGAATTTAGATTATTTTCGTCCCCAAAAATTGAAGACTCTATGCAACCAACATTGGTAATATTGGCAGCCGGAATGGCATCTCGTTATGGTAGTATGAAACAGATACAGGGCTTTGGTCCGGGAGGGGAAACTATTATGGATTATTCTATCTATGATGCTATCCGTTCGGGGTTTGGTAAAGTTGTATTCATTATCCGCCGTGAATTTGCAGATGATTTCAAGGAAATATTTGAGCCAAAACTAAAAGACCGGGTAGAAATTGATTACGCTTACCAGGATATGGAGGCCTTTACTGAAGGATTTGATTTTCCAGGTGAAAGATCAAAACCATGGGGTACTGCGCATGCTGTACTGTGTGCAATGGATAAAGTAAATGAACCCTTCGCAGTAATCAATGCAGATGATTTTTACGGGCATAATGCTTTTGAAAACGCAGCTGACTTTTTAGTGAATGATTGTAATGATAAAAATTATGCTATCGTTGGATACGATCTGCTGAAAACTTTATCGGATTATGGTACAGTGAACAGGGGAGTTTGTACATTAGATAATACCGGCAACCTGGCGGGTATCACCGAACGTATTAATATAGCCAGGAAAGGGGATGCTATACTTTGTGACGATGGTCTGGAACCAAAAGAACTTTCAATGAACACAAAAGTATCAATGAATTTTTGGTGCTTTGACCCTTCTTTTTTCTCCTACACACAAAAACTTTTTCGTGAGTTTTTACAGGAACATGGCCAGGAACTAAAATCTGAGTTCTTTATACCGATTGTGGCAGACCAGTTTATCAAGGAAGGTGGCAGAGTTGAGATTATTCCTACCACATCATCCTGGTTTGGTGTCACGTATAAAGAAGACGCTCCGTTTGTTGAAAAGAGTTTGAATGATCTTGTACAACAAGGAGAGTATCCTGAAAGACTATGGAGTTGATAACGCAAAAGCATTTATAAAAGCAAAAGCCATCTGCAACAGCGGATGGCTTTTTTGCTATTTTATGAAAAGAAGCGGATTAATTCACTTTTACCATAAATACATAGTCTTCTACTTTCTTCACTTGTTGTGTACGTTCCATTCCCGCAAGAGAAGATTTTGAAGATAGTTTGACTCTTTGGTACGAAGTATCTTTTTTCAGATCATTTAATGCTTTATGAATATGCCGCGCCTGCAGGGCAAATACTACACCATCAGCAGCTGTTTCCCTTGTGCTTAAAATTCCTACTATTTCTCCTTGTTCATTCAGTACGGGACCTCCGCTATTGCCAGGGTTGGCAGGGATAGATACCTGGCAACTTAATGTATCTCCGTTAAAACCTGTTTTTGCACTCATGTATCCTTCACCGTATACAATTTCATCGCGGGGATAGCCTAGGGTAAATATAGGAGCCGCCAAATCAGTAGTCGATTTACTGATAGCATAAGGAATAGAAGAGAATGGTTTAAAGTTGCTATCTACTATTTGTAAAATAGCCAGATCTTTATCTTCATCTATTAAAACAATTTTCGCATTAAAACTGGTACCAGCCTTATTTTGAACCGCAATATTGCGGGCATTTCTTACCACATGAGCATTGGTAACCAGCAATCCTTTTCCATCAATTAAAAATCCTGAACCACCGGATTTAAAAGGAATAGCAGGGTCAACAGTTATTTGATTTTTAAGATTGTTGACCACATTTTTTTGAGTACGCTGCTCCTGTTTTACCATTTGCAGATCGCGGCTCAGATCCTGTAATTGTTTATTATCCGGGTTAGGAGAAATGGACCAGATCAATGAACTGATGGTTAAAGCGGTTACACCGGCAATAGAAGCGGCAATGGCGGCTACCCGTTTATATTTATTCCAGAGGTAAACGACCTTAGCATGACCTTTTAATTTGTCAGCGTTGATCTTGCCTTGTTGTGCAAGATCGGTATGTACGTCGTGCAGCGTTGAATGGAATTTCTGCCATTCGCCAAAGCGGTTCATCTGTTGTAAAAACAAGGTATGCTCAACTACCAATTGGTCAATTTCGCTATTGGTTTTGCGAAGGTTCTCAAAATGCAGTCTTTCGTCCGGGTTCATCTCTCCACGGATATAACGTTCAACAGCATCAAGGATCATTATATCGTTATGCTCATTCATCCTCGGTTCCATTTTTATAATGCGTAAAAAATATTTTCTTTAATCTTATCAGGCACTTGTACTTCTGCGTTTTAGCATTCTCGGCATTTGTATACCCGAAGCTGACTGCTATTTCCTGCATATTCTTTTTTTGCAGGTAAAAAGCCTCCAACAAACTTTTACAGGGTTCCCCCAGGCTGACAATGGCCTTTCTCATCATTTCAAATTCGGCATCTCTGCGGGTATGTTCTTCTATATCATCTTCCACCTGTACCAAAGCCTCTGCGTTTCCTATGTCGCCGGAATAGCGGTTCGCATGTTGTAATCTTTTGAGCCACAGCCGCCTGGATACGGAATACACATAAGTTTTGATCTGGCAGCTTAACTCAAAATTTCCTGACCTGGCTTTTTCATAGAGTACGATCATCGCCTCCTGGAATATATCTTTAGCATCGTCGGCGGTACCGTTGTTGTTGATAATCAGCGACTGAACTGTGCTATAGTTTTCCTTATAGATCGTTTCAACGGCCTTTTTATCATTTCGGGCTAATCCTTGCAATAAGAGTCTTTCGTTATTCTCTGAATTCACTATCCGGTATTTAATACTTTTTTTTAAAAATAGTAACCCTGTAGCAGCTCAAAAAAAAAAGTTTAAAAAGCTGGGTTACCTTTTTCCTGTTTGAGTATAAAGAATGAAATATTTCATAAAATAAAATTTAAAAAAATCACAATGAAAAAGCTTTTTATCGTGTTAGCAGTAGCTAGCCTTGGTTTTGTAGCATGTAACAACGAAAGCAAAACTGAAGAAACAACTGATAGCCTGACTAATGTTGTAGATTCTACAGCTACTGCAGCTCAAGATACAGTTAAGGCAATTGGTGACAGCGCAGTAAATAAGATTGATTCTGTAGCAAAAGCAGCAACAGATTCTATCAAAAAATAATAATTCCTTACGGCAAGCAAATCGTTAGGTGGCCGTTCCGATCTATCGGAACGGCTTTTTTTTATCACGGATACAGGATTTAAAGATTTCACAGATCGGTGACGTGGCAACATAATCTGCTACAACTGGGTTGAAAATATTTAACTTTGCGTCCCCATCCGTGAAATCATATAAAATCGTTTAATCAGTGATTACATTTGAATCGTTAGGCATAGAGGAAGGTTTATTACGTTCCATTAGTGCATTGGGTTTTACACAACCCACCCCCATACAAGAAAAGGCTATTCCTGTTTTGTTACAAGGAACAAAGGACTTTATCGGTTTGGCCCAAACGGGTACCGGCAAAACGGCGGCCTTCGGTCTACCCCTTTTACAACTAATCAATAAAGATGATCGTTTTCCCCAGGCATTGATCATTTGTCCAACCCGGGAATTATGTCTGCAGATCGCTAATGACCTTGCGAGCTTCAAAAAAAGTGCAGGTCATACTTCCGTTACAGCAGTATACGGCGGTACTTCTATTTCTATGCAGATCAGGGATCTGAAAAAAGGAACTCATATTGTAGTAGCCACACCCGGCCGTTTGATCGATCTGATAGAAAGAAAAGCGATCAATCTGGAGCAGATACATTATGTAGTGCTCGATGAAGCGGATGAGATGCTTAATATGGGCTTTAAAGAAGACATTGAGTTTATCTTGAAAAATACTCCTAACCGTCAAAGTACCTGGCTTTTCAGCGCTACCATGCCGCCGGAAATAAGGCAGGTAAGCAAACGGTACATGAATAAGCCTTTTGAAATAACCATTGGTAAGGTTAATGAAGGCAATATCAATATTGATCACCAGTATTATGCTACACAACATCATAACAGGTATGAAGTATTAAAACGCATTATTGATTTTAATCCTGGCATTTACGGTATT
>CAMLEX010000233.1 GCA_946479055.1 uncultured Bacteroidota bacterium
CCACCGAGATCTACACTCTTTCCCTACACGACGCTCTTCCGATCTACAATCAAGGACCATTTGACAATAACCATTATTCTTTTGAAGAAATTTTTTTTCAATAATAATTTTTGAACCAGGGCTTTTACTCTTTTGGTAAATTTCCAGTTAGACTCTTTTCCATCAACCAGTGAAAAAAGATCAAGATTTAAAAAATCTTCAACGATCTTTTCGACTTTTTCATCTTCTTTGTTGCCGGTGCTGGCCAGCAACATGGCATTGATAGAACCGGCGCTGGTTCCTGCGAGGCTAAAAAAGCGGATGCCCGTTTTTTCTAATACATAAGTATAGCCTACAAGAGCTACACCTAGTACACCGCCACCTTCCTGTACAAGGTCCACGTATTGATGACCGGCATCGTCGGTTACATCAGATATAATCAGCGGTTTGTTTCTAAAATGGAGTTTTAATTCCTCAACAATCTTATTCGCCCCGGATTGTTGTAAAAAATCAGCTTTGCTTATGATTGTGGTTTGTTTTTCAGCCATGGCATAAAACTTTACTGAAAGATACGGCCTCATCCCGATCCCGTTGTTAGCGGGACAGGCTCCTCTCCAAAGGAGAAGGCCACCATCACACAGGCCTTGCTTTTTCGGAGATGCTGATTGCTTTCAGTCTCTCCGAAAATGATGAGTGGAGATATAAAGTTGATGTGGGAGTTATGAAGTTCATTATAGAATATGAAGCACCGTCTTTCTCTTGCTTCGCTTTGCTCGCAATGACGGGAGAAGGATAAGATGATGAGGCCTGATGAAAAGCGAACAGAACGTTGAAGAGTGCGACCCTTCCACTTCGATAAGCTCAGTGTCTGGGTAAACTGCGACGCTATTGCTGAGTAAAGAACAGAAAGATAAATGGAGCGTCGCAACTGGGTTTCATAGTAGCAATACAGCTGGGTTCATAATTGAATACATCATTAAAATATTATTCAGATTAATAAGAAAATTAATGGGGGAAGCACGACACTCACTAATGCCCACTCACCACTCACTACTTATGCACCGATGTGCTTATCTTTTATCTGCAGAATGCGAAGATTTTTGGTAAATTGAAAGTTGGTGTTTGGGCGTGACGGGAGGAAATAAGTGTGTGGATAACCCTTATTCAGGTGGTGAAAATTGGTGAAGAAAGAAAAAGTTTTTTAAATGGGCTTTTGATTGATAATACAATTCTATATTCGCCGTCTGACTACGGGAAGGAAACATTTGGATAACGGAAAAATAATTTTTTCATAATATAAGGTTGGTGTCTTTATCCTAAAGTCATTGGTATAAAATCAATGGTTTAACTTTTTAGCGCTATTACTGAACGATGGACTTGACGAACTTAAACAAAGACAGAAAGCAAAAAAGAAGATCTTCGATAGACCTGGGAACAATGGTATATGGCAAAGTGCCGCCGCAGGCAAAAGACCTGGAGGAGGCTGTATTGGGAGCCATCATGCTTGAGAAAAATGCGTTTGATACGGTTATCGAAATTTTAAAGCCAGAATGTTTTTATGTTGATGCGCATCAGCGTATTTTTAATGCCATGCAAAGCCTGGCTAATAAAAGCCAGCCAATTGATATATTAACGGTAGCTGAGGAGTTGAGAAGCCGTGAAGAACTGGAAATGGTAGGCGGGCCTTACTACGTTACCAAGCTTACTAATACTGTTGTATCCTCTGCTAATATAGATGCCCACGCCAGAATTGTATTGCAAAAATTTATACAACGTGAGTTAATACGTATCAGTGGCGAGATCATTGGTGATGCTTATGAAGATTCTACTGATGTTTTCGATCTGCTGGATGACGCCGAAAGCAAACTTTTCGAGATCACCAATAACCACCTTCGAAAAGATTATAATTCCATAGATACAGTTCTTGTTAATACGATCAAACGTATTGAAGACCTGCGTCAGCGTAATGAAGATGTAACGGGTGTGCCCAGTGGCTTTACAGGTTTGGACCGTGTTACCTATGGGTGGCAGAATTCTGATTTGATTATCCTTGCTGCACGTCCTGCGGTTGGTAAAACGGCGTTTGCATTGAACCTTGCACGTAATGCCGCCATGCATCCAACCAAGCCGACTCCTGTTGCTTTGTTTTCTTTGGAGATGAGTGCCGGCCAGTTGGTACAGCGTATTCTTTCGGCAGAGAGTGAGATCTGGCTGGAAAAAATTTCCCGAGGTAAAATGGAAGAGCATGAGATGAAGCAATTGTATGCAAAGGGTATCCAGCGCTTATCCCAAGCTCCTTTGTTTATTGATGATACGCCGGCATTGAACATTTTTGAATTGCGGGCAAAATGCCGCAGGTTGAAAAACAAGCATAATATTGGAATGATCATTATCGACTATCTGCAGTTGATGAGTGGTTCCGGTGACGGTCGTAATTCTAACCGTGAGCAGGAGATCAGTAGCATCTCAAGAAACTTGAAAGGACTCGCCAAAGAATTAAATGTTCCCATTATTGCACTGTCCCAGTTAAGCCGTGCGGTGGAGCAACGTGGCGCCAAAGAAGGAAGTCGTGTCCCGCAGTTGAGTGATCTTCGTGAATCTGGAGCTATCGAGCAGGATGCGGATATGGTAATGTTCCTGTATCGCCCCGAGTATTATGATATGAATACAAATTCGGAAGGCGAGAATATTAAGGGATTGACAGAAGTAAAGATCGCCAAGCATAGAAATGGTACATTGGAAACTGTTAAGCTAAAAGCATTATTACATATTCAAAAATTTACTAACTGGGATGAAGATCCCTACAGTGGTATTGGATTGCCATCAGGCGGCTGGCGCCCTGTAGAAGATGGAGGTGGTGGCGAAAAATTATATATCCAGGCAGGTAGTAAAATGAATGATATAAAGGATGATGAGGACCCGTTTTAAATCGAAAAGAATAAAATATTAGTTTGTCCGGTCTGTTTGGGCCGGACATTTTTTATTTTTACATATGGCATTACCCTTTTTTTATATCAGCGATCATGATTCTTCAAAGAAGGAAATCGTTTTAGATGAAGACACTTCACGGCATATTGTGCAGGTATTGCGGATGAAGCAAGGTGAACAGCTAAACCTGACGGATGGAAAGGGAAATGTGTTCACTACCTCTATTACTGATGATCATAAAAAACATAGTAGCGTCAGGATAGAAGATATACAATACAAGGAACCAACAACAAGAAAAGTTTCAATTGCCATATCGCTATTAAAAAATGCCAACCGGTTTGAATGGTTTTTAGAAAAAGCAACCGAGATCGGCGTTAATGAAATCATTCCGTTGATCTGTTCCAGGACAGAGAAAGAAAAATTCCGTCACGACAGGATGCAAAGCATTCTTGTTAGCGCCATGCTTCAGTCGCAGCAATGCTGGTTGCCGATATTGCATGAACCGATTGCTTATGAATTGCTGTTCCGACAGGAAGAAGTAGCAAATGCTTCACAAAAATTTATTGCTCATTGTATAGAGGAAGAAAAAAGAAGCCTCGCTGATCTGGTAAACGATTCACTTCCTTCACAAATCATACTGATAGGCCCGGAAGGGGATTTTACACCTGCCGAAATAGGATTAGCTATCCACCATCACTTTGATGCAGTGACATTGGGAGGAACCAGATTGCGGGCGGAAACGGCTGGTATCGTTGCTGCTACCATTTTAAAGAGTTTATAGTTTGTCGTTTCCGGTTTGTGGTTAAAAAGATCGGTCAGGCATATTGATTTGTATCTGCGTGTATTTGCATAAAAAACATAAACTCTTATAAATACAAAATACGAAGCAGGGGATAAGAACTCTTCAATCCCAAAAGTATTTACAATCAGCGGCAGCAACCATAAACTACAAACCCTGAACCACAAACTACTTCGCCTGATCTGAATAATTTTCCTGGTCCTTTAATACTGGTTCATTTAGTTCTACCACCCTGGTTTTTGCCATTCTTTTTCGCATTAACATATTTAATAATTCTACTACAAAGGAGAAAGCCATACCGAAATAAATGTAATTTTTCAGGTGCAGTTGTTCGGCTGCTTCAGCATTCCATCCTTCCATCACAAGACTTAACCCGATCATTACCAAAAAAGAAAGAGCCAGCATTTTTAGTGTGGGGTGCTTATGAATAAAGGCAGAAATTTTTGGACTGAATGTAAACATGATGAACATGGCGATCACAACGGCTGCTATCATGATCTCAACATATTTAGCAGTGCCGCCTGCCGTAATGATGCTATCAAAAGAAAACACAGCGTCGATCAGCATGATCTGGAATATAGCCTGGCTAAGGGATAAAGGCTTTTTGTTATTCGCAACCGCATTGGGATCTTCTCCTTCCAGTTTATGATGTATCTCCATCACCGATTTATAAATAAGAAAGAGGCCCCCGGCAAGCATTACCAGGCTGGCAAGATCAAATCCTTTTCCAGCTATGGTGAAAACAGCTTTGCCTTTTTGGGATAGCAACCAGCCTAATGCCAATAGCAACAAACTACGGGAGATAATACCGGTGATCATCCAGATACGCCTGGCCGTCCTCTGCGTTTTGGCAGCTGGCAGACGATTCATAATGATACTTACGAAGATCACATTGTCAATTCCTAATACTACTTCCAATACTACAAGAATAAAAAAACTGATGATACTTTCGCTGGTAAATAAATGTTCCATTCTTAAAATTGAGTTGCAAATTTATACTAATGATTGGCAAATTCGTTTTACAATAGCAGGGCCTTCATAAATAAATCCTGTCCATACCTGTACTAATGATGCTCCTGAATTCAGTTTTTCTTTTGCATCTTCTGCTGTAAATATGCCGCCGGATGCAATAACAGGAATTTCACCTTTTGTTCTTTGATTAATATAATTTACAATAGAGGTTGATCTTTCTTTTACTGGTTGGCCACTTAAGCCACCGGCGCCTATCTTTTCAATTTCTTCTTTTGGGGTTATCAATCCAATACGGCTGATTGTTGTATTGCTGCAAACCAATCCATCTAATTGAATTTCCATTGCCAGGTCAACCACGTCGTCAATTTGCTCCTGTGTAAGATCAGGAGCAATTTTTAAAAGAATAGGTTTGGAGATCGCTTTGCCGTTATTGATCATTTGCAGATGTCGTAAAATTTTGCGTAAAGATTCTTTTTCCTGCAGTTCACGAAGGCCGGGAGTATTCGGGCTGCTTACATTCACTACAAAATAATCTACATAATGATGCAGCTCTTTAAAACAGATCTCGTAATCCTTCCAGGCGTCTTCGTTGGAAGTGATCTTATTTTTTCCAATATTACCACCAATTATTAGTTTGAGGTTTGAGGTTTGAGGTTTAGGGTTGTTAACTTCAAACTTCGAACGTCGAACTTCGATTTTTTCCCTCCATACTTTCAGTCTTTCCGTAATAACTTTTACCCCATCATTATTAAATCCCATCCGGTTGATGAGTGCTTTGTCGGCAGGCAGACGAAATAATCTTGGCTTATCATTGCCAGCCTGGGGCAAGGGAGTAACAGTGCCTATTTCTACAAATCCAAAACCTAATGCTTCCAGTTCCCGCAAATATTTTGCATTTTTATCAAAGCCGGCTCCAAGGCCAACCGGGTTTTTAAACTCCAGCCGGAACTGTGTGGTTTTTAACCGGGGATCTTTTGCAGAAAAATTCAGGGCTATTAGTTTGCGGATAAAACCGACACTACACAAGAGTTTCATGCAGTTCATAGAGAAATAATGTGCCCATTCCGGGGGCGTAATAAACAGTATGCGTCGCAGAATGTTATACATAATGGCGGCGAAGATAAATGAACTTTAAAGATGGCTTGGTTGGTATTCCAAGTCTGACTAAATTTGATATCGAAAGTTGCATAAACAACTAAAACGGTTGGCATTTAGTTCTACAGGCAAAAGATTTCCGAACAAACTGCAAACTATAAGCCATAAACTATAAACTTTTCAACATGCAAGAAGCATATATTGTAGCAGGGTACAGAACTGCGGTCGGTAAGGCCAAACGTGGAGGTTTTCGTTTTTATCGCCCGGATGACCTGGCGGTTGAAGTTATCAAGGGAGTAATGGCTTCGGTACCTCAACTGGAAGCAAGCAGGGTAGATGATGTGATAGTAGGTAATGCGGTGCCGGAAGCGGAACAGGGCCTTCAGTTCGGTCGAATTATTTCGGCGAGAGCTTTAGGTTTTGATGTGCCGGGTGTTACAGTTAATCGTTACTGTGCTTCTGGTTTGGAAACTATTGCCATAGCAACAGCCAAGATCCGTACCGGCCTGGCCGATTGCATCATTGCTGGTGGTACTGAAAGCATGAGCCTGGTACCGACAGCCGGATGGAAAACAGTTCCTGCCTATTCTATTGCCAAAGAAGATCCGGATTACTATCTCAGTATGGGATTGACGGCTGAAGCAGTGGCAAAGGATTATAAAGTAAGCCGCGAGGACCAGGACGAGTTTTCTTATAACTCCCATCAGAAAGCCATTGCCGCTATACAAAATGGTTATTTCAAAAGCGGTATTCTTCCTATCAACGTTGAAGAGATTTACCTGGATGCAAAAGGTAAAAAACAAAAAAGAAATTATGTGGTGGATACGGATGAAGGTCCCCGTGCTGATACATCTGTAGAAGTATTGTCAAAATTGAAACCTGTGTTTGCGGCAAACGGTGTAGTAACAGCAGGCAATTCTTCGCAGACTTCTGATGGTGCTGCGTTTGTAATAGTGATGGGAGAAAAAATGATGAATGAACTCGGACTGAAACCTATTGGACGTTTGGTGGCTTGTGCATCAGCAGGCGTTCCTCCCCGTGTTATGGGTATTGGTCCGATAGCGGCTATACCAAAAACATTGAAGCAGGTAGGAATGAGCTTGAATGATATAGATCTTGTTGAATTGAATGAAGCCTTTGCATCCCAAGCATTAGCAGTTATCCGTGAAGTTGGACTGGATCCGGCTAAAGTAAATATCAATGGTGGTGCCATTGCATTGGGTCATCCGTTGGGCTGTACCGGTGCCAAGCTGACAATACAGGTTTTGAATGATATGAAGCGTTTGAATAAAAAATATGGAATGGTGACCGCTTGTGTAGGTGGCGGACAAGGTATTGCGGGAGTGATAGAGAATCTTTAAAAGAATGAACAAAAATTTTATAGCCCTTGCCGATTGGTGAGGGTTTTTTGTTGAGTGCGATTCCCCATAAAATTATCAGAGATAATGGTAGCAATAACTTTAATAATTTTAGGATATGGAAATTACTTTCAACACCCCTGCTTTATTATTTCCCGCCATCAGTTTATTGCTGCTGGCGTATACTAACCGTTATCTTGCTTTAGCCAACCTGATCCGCAAACTGCATGATGAATATATGCGCGGTGAAAAGAATCACCTTCTTTTAAGTCAAATAAGGATACTTCGTCAGCGCATCAATTTAGTAAG
>CAMLEX010000234.1 GCA_946479055.1 uncultured Bacteroidota bacterium
ATCATTTCTTGCCAGGTCAACCAGCATTACATGCTCCGCATTTTCTTTGGCATCTTCCAGCAACCGTTCCGCCGATTGCTGATCCAGTTCATCATCGCCGGTTCTTTTAAATGTACCGGCAATAGGATGCACAACAGCTTTACCGTTTTTAATAACCAGTTGCGCTTCCGGTGAAGAACCCATCAGTTTATAATCACCATAATCAAAGAAAAATAAATAGGGAGAAGGATTGATATTTCGCAAAGCCCGATACACATTAAATTCATCGCCCTGGAATTTTTGTTCAAACCGCCTGCTTAATACTATCTGAAATACATCGCCCCGATGACTGCTTACAATTCCTTTCTTCACCATTTCTTTATAATCTTCATCCGTCATATTCGAACTTTCTTCGCCTTTTGATTGAAAAGGATAGGCAGGGATATCCTTACCACGGATCAATGACTCAAGCACTGCCAGCTCACTTTCAACGCCAGCTACTTTATTCTCGCAAATAAATAATTCGTCTTTAAAATGATTGATAGCAATAACATATTGATAAAGGCGATACCGCATAAGGGGAATTGTGGCCGGTTGACGGTTGACAGTTGACGGTTGCCGGTTGACGGTTGACAGCTTGATGGTATCAAAAAACTGGACCGCATCATAAGTAGTATAACCAAATAATCCCTGGGCGAATTTCCCTTCCTTTGTTTCGGGTGTCCGGGCATCGAAGCGCTGCATGAAATCCCAAAGCAATTGCGGTACTTCGTTCACATTTTTTATACTCGTCTTTTCTGGTTGCTGACCCGGCAGTTTAAACTCAATACTTTCAGCCGAGCTGATCTCCATCCCCGCAATAGCATTGATACCAATAAAGGAGTAACTATTATCTGCCGTATGAAAATCGGTGCTCTCCAGCAGGATGGTATCCCGGAAACGATCCCGCAGGCGCAGGTAAATGCCGACCGGCGTAAACACATCCGCCAAAAGCTTTTTACAAACTGTATTAATTTCTATTTTCCTCATAATACAAATGATCTTTTTAAATCTTTGCCCCGCCAAACAAAAAACCCCGACATGTTGTCGGGGCTTTGATTATTATATGTCTATTAAACATAGTAACGACATTACATCACCCCTGTAGAGTTTGAATGCCACCACCACTGAATATTATTTATAATTTGATTCATTGCATTGCAAATATGAGGGAGAAAATTTAGTTGAACAAACTTTTTTAAATAAAAAAAGATCAATCTGATAATTTTATCAAAAAATGGAAAGGTTAATTATGAGCAATTTAAATCCTCCGCCCCTGTGGATCAGTGATATGAAAATCTTTACGGTTCCCGGTCTTTACAATTCAGGTCCGCAACACTGGCAAACTCACTGGGAAAATGAGTTTGGCTTTATCCGCATTGAACAACAAAATTGGGAAACGCCGGTCTGCAGGGACTGGCTGAAAACTATTGATGCGACCATTTCACAATATCCATTAGAAAAAGTAATTCTTATAGGCCATAGCCTGGCCTGCTGCACGATTGTTCGTTGGGCACAACAATATAATCGTCTCATCAAAGGAGCTTTACTGGTAGGCCCAAGCGATGTAGATGCCTCATCATACCCACCTGGCACAACTGGTTTTTCACCCATGCCTTTATATAAACTTCCGTTTCCATCTATTGTAGTAGCAAGCAGTAATGATGAATATGTAACTTTGGAAAGAGCAAAACATTTTGCGGACAGCTGGGGAAGTGAATTGATTAATGCCGGTAACCTGGGACATATCAATTCTTCTTCTGATCTTGGCAACTGGCCTTTTGGTATTTCCTTATTACAAAAACTTATTTAATCATCGCACATGATTATCCAACACAAAAAAATAAATGGCAAAGGATTGTTCTTTGTAGAACAGGATGGAAATATCCTGGCTGAAATGACTTACACCATACCCTCTGATGATAAAATAATCATTGATCATACAGAAGTGAGTGATGAATTACAAGGAATGAATATTGGTTATGAGTTAGTACATGCAGGTGTTGAATATGCCCGGAAACATCACCTCAAGATTATTCCTTTATGTCCTTTCGCCAATTCGGTTTTTAAAAAGAAGCCGGAATTTGCGGATGTATTGGGTTAATGAATAGCTTGAATAACCAAGATGAGAGATTGAAATATCCCTTTCGGCCACATCTGAACTATTATTTAAAACTTGTGAGATTCCCTTTATTAATAATTACACCACTTTTAGTCCTTGCATTACTTACCAGGTGTATCAATCCTATTTCTACTGACCAAAGCATTGAACAAACTGCTTTAAATATTTCAAATAATCTTGACAGTAATTCAATATCACTTCTGCACGAGTATAGTTATATGCGTAGAGGTAATAATGATTTTTGGCAAAGAATTTCTGCCGACAGCATATTGTATTCCTGTAATTACAGAGCAAACAAGGACACAAATGAACTTACAGTTTTCAATCCTTTGAATTTTATTAAAGATTTTGCATCGCCATTCAGTTTTGATACATCCCGTTATTTTAAATTCAAACTTTCTGAAAAGTTAAAAAAAATTGTACGTATCACTGTAACTGACAATCACGGACAAGACCATTCAATTGATACCTCTCTTTTGACAAAACAAATATTCCCAAACCAAAATCCTCTTACAAAATTTGGCGAATTGACATCACTAAAAGACAGGTTGGGTTTCATCGGAACATCTTACAGGAGTGACATCGGAGAATTTATTGAATTTTGGATTACACCTCAATATAAGCTAACCTATATGCCTGATACAATGAAATTAAATCCAAAATCTAAAAAATACTGGCTGGATGACTTTGTGAAAGGGAAAAAAGTAAAGGACCACTGGAGTTTGCTGAAAGTTTACGAATAAAAAACAGGAACAGATATTTTTGATCCGCCATAAACATATCCCATAATATAAAAGATAATATTTCGATCGCATATAACTAACCTGTATATAAACTTTCTAATGCCATGGTTCATGAGTCACGCCCATGCAATTGTAGCCTGATAATTACGATTTCATAGACACGAATCGGCCTGTAATATCATTAGCAGAAGTTAACTTCATAATAAGCAAAAAGCCCGGAAATAATCCCGGGCTTTACAATTCTTTTACCAACTCTATTTCTTCTTCAACAACAACTTCGCATTTGTCCAATCACCCGCCGCATCTAAAAACTCTACCATCTTATTCCAATTAGCAGCAGGCTCGTAGCCATGCAGGTAATGTTTTTTTACCCTGATGTTTACCGTTTCGCTGGTAAGAGTTGCTTCCGTTGTAAAAAAGCCAGTTTCGTTTACCACTTTTTTATTCAGAGCCTCCACTCCTTCCGCTTTATAGCCATCAGGTATCTTCAGTTGTATATGGTATTCGATACTACGGGGAGACGACATATATACATCAAGGTCCCGCTTCCGCTGCTCGGGTTTGATGGTCAGCGGCTGCCCCTGGATCTTTCCTATCTCCACGATCAGGTTATTACCCGCTTTCTTCACCATTCCACCCAGGTTAAAAGATGAACTGTATATGAAATCCGGTGCCGTATGCCTTACACCCAGGTTCTCGATCTTATAATTTTTCATGTCAGTTACTTCCTGCTCAAACCAGGTCTTTGCATCTTCTGTAAAAGCGTCTTTCTGTTTCTTACGGGCTTCCTCAAATGCGCTCTTCACTTCATCCACATATTTGCGGCTTTTTTTACCATCCTCCAACGCCTCAATCAGGCTTTTCTCCTCGCCTAATGCTTTCCGCTCGGATTCATAATAATCTTCGTACAGGATCAGTTGTCTTTGCAAACTGCTTTTGAAATGTCCTTTGATTATGCTTTTACGTTGGACCGCCAGGTTATCCTGGCCAGGATTCAATGAAAGGATCAACTGCTCAATATGTGCATTCTTGCTCGCATCGGTTTCAGGCACATGGAACCCCGGACCTACTTCCGCCATTTTATTGATAGCACCAGCCGACATAACCGCCGTCCTGTTTTTTAATTTGATCGAATTACTCTGCTTAACCCCTTCCATCGATTCCGGAATATAATAGGGAAAATCATAGATCGATTCAATAGAAAAAATCTTATTGGTTCCCATCAGGTAGGTAGTAGTAACAAGATCATCGAGATCCATCACTTCTTTCATCCTGAAACCGGTGCGGGGACTGGTGACCAGTATTGCTGGCTCCAGGTCGGCGGCTTTGAACGTACAGTTCAGGACAAAAGCCAACCCGTTAAAAGCATAATTGCCACTATTGACCGAACGCTGCAATTCATCGATATTAAAATCCATCAGCTTGGTGAAACGGTAAGTATAGTAAAGAAACGCCGCCTTCTCTTCATCGCTCAAATCCCTGAAGTTCACCCCGGTCTTTTTAGCCATTTTCCTGGCATCGCTTACCACATCATCAAACTGTACACGGGCCGCTTTCATAAAATAGTTGGAGTAAAACTGCCCGGCAAAACTATTCGCCTGCATTTCCAGCACTTCATCCGTTTCTTTATTCTTAGTTACCTCACCAGGTTTGCTGGTACCAAGGTACCGGCTGCCCGGCCCCCTGTATCCCAGGGAAATATTCATTCGGATCAATGGCAATTGCAGAGCCGGCGCCACCCATAATGATGTTTCAAAAGGTGCCATATTCTTTTTCTCCACGTCTATCACAATATCCTTATCGTCATTTTTAGTGACTTTAAGATCGGGAGCACCATTATAGCTCCGGTAATCGATGGCGAATTTCTTACCCAATTGTCCATGAAAGGAATAATGAAGCACCGGGGCATCATCGAATAAAGCGATATTATAGGTTTTAGCACTGAAATCATTAGTCAGCAACTGATCAGTAGCTATAAAATAATCAATGATATCACCGGGTTGCAGATCGGGTATAGCCAGCTTAGCTTTTTTTTCTTTCGACTCATCCTTGGTGAGTACAATATCATCTGCATTGATCTCTTTTACCTGGCCGTTTTGTTTAATGACCCTCACCCCAACAAAAGTTGTTGACTTTGAATTAGTAAAGAATCCGCTTCTTTTTTCCAGCCTGGTAAAGCTCAGTTCCGAATAATCATCCACGGCCGATTTATCATTTACCTTGATCATTTCCCGAACGGTTTCGATGAGAGAGGTTTCTTTTTTGGTGCCGAAACCAAGACCGTAATAGGTCAGTTTTGATTTACTATCCGCTGTCAGTTCCGTATGGTGAGCGATAATGATTTTTGAAGCATTGGCGTACTCAGCAGGGATATCCTTTTTTTTGAATTCGGGTTTATCCCATGCCCATACCTGTTTGCGGAGCTCTTCTGATTCCGCCCGGTATTTTGCATCAGCTTTTGCATCGGCCTTTGACTGGGCAAAGACAGGGCTGCCGGCAAAGACAAGAGCGGCAGCACCAATAAAACTAACGGTAAAAGATCTCATGAGCTGGTGGTTATTTTGTTTTCGTTAATACAATTTGCTGGTTATAAAAATTATTCAGTTGTTCAATATCCTTGTTCCATTGAGTGAACTGTTCAGGCTTGATCTCGGATTGATGCAGGATGATCTCACAGCGGTAATTAAGTTTGGATCCATTCACCGCATAGCTTCCTGAAAAACTATAGCCCGGACGATTGACAGCCAGAACAGCCGGTAACTCCCCCGGTTTTTTCCCTTCGGGAAGTCGCAGTTCAGTCTCAAACACCAGGTGATTTTTAAAGTAAAACCAATAAGGCAGTTTACGGGTAGCTGTATCTATCTTGAAATTCTCAAGGCTGCGGCGGTTATCTATTTCAAGATAGGTTTCCTGGCCAAATTCGCTCAACACATTTTTCCAGTTGATATCATATTCCACGTTCAGATCCATATTATAATCGCTGAGGTTGGCCACTTTCAGTGCATCGATCTCGAAATTATTCTTGCCTTCCGATAGAAAACGCAGGAGTGCTTTTTCCTGTTTGTCCTGTTTAATGTTGTTGAGTGCAGTAAGCAGCCAAACTTTGTTTTCCCCTTTCCAACTCTGAACAATATGTCCTTTCAGGTTGGAACCTTCTACCGATAACAATCTTTTTTCATAAGCCGTATTCTGAAGATGATTAGCCATCGGAACTTTTCCGAGTATATAATTGGCGCCGTCTTCTATCAGGGTTTGTCTTCCCTGTATCCGTTCAGCTACCTCACCCATACCGATATATTTTTCCGTAGCATCCAGGTACACCGGCTTGCCGCCATTCATCCAGACGGAGATCATATGATTGTCTACCGACAGCGAAGGTGTACTATAGTCATATGCCAGGTGCTTCGTGCCGATCCAGCATTTGCGGGCATCAATACCCGTGCTGCGAAGCATTTCCGTTACCAGGTTGGCCATGCCTTTGCAATCGCCATATTTTTTGCGCATCACTTCCTGGGCTTTCTCAGGTTTGAACCCTGCAATACCATCTTCGAATGCGATATAGCGGATATTATCCTGTACCCATTGAAAAACGGCTTTTACTTTTTCTTGCTCCGTGCTCAGTCCCTTTATTATTTCCGCTGTCTTTTCTTTGATAAGCTTTTCATCATTGCCTGTTTGCAGCACCAGCTTGTGGTACCAACTGTATTGATCCTTTAGCGTATTGAAATAAGTAAGTTTCCCTTCTTTTGTCTCGGCGGATTTGCTCATCACCAATACATGCGGAGCATAATAAGTAAAGCCCGGGGCCGATTGCTCACGGATCATGGCAGGAAGATCTTTCATGGTATACGTGTATACCGTTTCATCCCCTTCTGTTGTTACGTTTTTGCGGATATTGTAATTGGAAAAATTAAATTCTTTCAGTTCCACTTTCATCCACGATGGCACAATGATCTTTATCTCCTGGTCAAGGATGGTTTGCGGTTCCATAAAATGAACGCTGGTAAAATAATGCGGGTCCACGATGGTCTTACTGAAACTGACTTTTGACGTAGATCCTTTCTTGACAAGGGGAAGAGAAAAATAGCAAACCCGTGCATCAGAATAAAAGATGCCATCGGAACTATAATAATCATTAGTCGGAACAATGCCATGTTTCCTTGACTGATCCACCAGGATGTTTACATCGTCCATCCGTTCCATATCGTTATAAAACTCCGCAACAGGAATATCCGTGCGGTAATTATTACAATAGTAGGTCCGGGTGGTTTTCTCTTTCACCTGCACGGGTGAATCCCCGTTTCCTTTTACAAAACGGAATTCCTTGCTGCACTGGCTGATGACGATATTCTTATTATCGGTTTCGGAAGATTGGGCGAATGCAATAGTTGTATAGAGTATTATAACCGCCCCCAGAAATATTTTTTTCATAGTGATATTCAGCTCCCGCTATCTTAAGTTTTGGTAAGAACCGTTACCCGGTACACAGTATGCAGGCAACAGCAAACGACACAAGATATATATTTTCAGTAAAAATCAATAGCCGTTAAGGAA
>CAMLEX010000235.1 GCA_946479055.1 uncultured Bacteroidota bacterium
TAAGGGCAAGCTGGGGTTCTAACGGTAATGATGGAATTTCTGCTTTTAATTACCTGTCTTTAATTTCCTTATCAAATGCCCGATACAATTTTGGGAATGATAATACTACATTAACCCAGGGTTCATATCCCTCAACAATTGGTGTTGAAAGTACTAAATGGGAAGATTCCCGTCAAACCAATATCGGTATTGATGCAAGATTCTTAAATAATAGATTAGAACTGAACCTTGATTTGTACAACAAAACCACAAAAGACTGGTTAATTGCAGCGCCTTTATTAGCAACTGCCGGTGTAAATAGAAATCCATATATCAATGGTGGAGATGTTACCAATAAAGGAATAGAACTTCAATTATCATATAATGGAAGCGTTGGGAAAGATTTTACCTATAATGTTTCCGGTTCTTATGCCTATAATAAAAATGTAGTGAATAATATCCCAACTGCTGATGGAATTATTCATGGTAGTACAAACAGTTTATTTGTGAATGGTCCTGAATTTTTCCGTGCTGCTGCAGGAAACCCTATTGGTTATTTCTGGGGTTATAAAACCGCAGGAATTTTTCAGAATGAAGCAGAGGTTCAATCATATACAAGTAAAGGAAAAATACTTCAACCATCTGCACAGCCGGGCGATATAAAATATGTGGATTTAAATGAAGATGGCCAGATTAACGCCAATGATAAAACAAATATCGGTGATCCTAATCCGCATCATGTTTTTGGTTTTAGATTTTCAGGAAATTACAAAAATTTCGATCTTTCTGTTACAACCAATGGCGTAGCAGGTAATAAAATTGTTCAGTCTTATCGTGGCCCCGGCCAATGGGCTAACTGGACCTCTGATATCCTCAGCCGTTGGCATGGTGAGGGAACTTCTAATACAATGCCTCGTTTAACTCAAAATACTTCGAACTGGGTAGAATTTTCAGATCTCTATATTCATGATGGAAGCTATTTAAGAGTTTCAAATATTACACTCGGATACGATTTTGCAAAAGTTATAAGATGGAAAAATTTAAGCCAGTTTCGCTTATATGCAGCCGTTCAAAACCTGGTTACGTTTACAAAATACAGCGGTATGGATCCTGAAGTTGGTGCGTCTTCTTATGATGCCAGTGGGGCTTATTTTGGACAAGGTGTTGATAATGGATTTTATCCACGCCCCAGGGTTTATATGATGGGTGTAAATATTATTTTCTAATTGAAAAAAAACATGATCATGAAAAGATATAGAATTATCATAATTGCACTTATTGCAATAATATCATTTAGTTCGTGCAAAAAATTTCTTAAAAGCGAATTAACTGATGCCGTACAGACCACTGTTACATATTATAAAACACCTTCTGATGCATTTACTGCCCTGGTAGGATGTTACAATGGATTGAATTTAATTTATAATAGTGGTTCAATCCCTGCTGAATTGGAAGTTTTTTCTGATAACAGTTTCGGAGGCACAGGGACTTTTGACGGGTATGGATGGCAAATGATAGATGAATTTGATAAATCAGTTTCTCCTTCGGATGCGTCCTTCCATAGTTCGCTTTGGAAGCAGTATTATCAGTCCATTTACCGCTGTAATGTGTTGCTTCAAAATATTGATAATGTTGTATGGGGCGACAGTATTGCGTTGAAGAAAAAATATACTGCAGAAGCTAAATTTATTCGTGCTTACTGTTATTTAGATATGGTTCGGTTATGGGAAAAAGTTCCTTTGGTCATAACACCAACCAGTGACAATGTGGAGCAAGCCGATCCGAAATTAACTTATGAGCAAATTATGAGTGATTTACGTTATGCTTCCGATAGTCTTCCTTCAAATCCTTACACAAGTGTGCCAAGCGGAAGAATCACTAAATGGGCTGCTGAAGCTTTATTAGCACGTGCCTATCTGTTCTATTCAGGCTATTATGGTGCAGCTACCATTGGAAATGAAACAGCTACTACTGCTTTGGCTGCTGTAGAAGACGTGATTGCCAATAGCGGACATGCATTGGTGAGCGATTTTAATACTTTGTGGCCCGCACCTTCAATAGCTAAAAATGTTACTTATGCAGGTGAAAATAATCGGGAGGTGGTATTTGCAATTAAATATTCTTCAACAGACAATTGGTCTGGAGATGCTACCGGTAATAGATGGATGGTAATGGAAGGAATACGTTCACAAAGCATTTATCCTTACCAGGCTGGATGGGGTGGATGTACTGTTGATCCTAAACTTTGGAGTGCTTTTGCTGCCACTGATACACGCCGTTTTGCCTCAATCCTTTCTGTAGCTGACGAAAACCTTGCCTACAATAAATCCAGCGATTGTCGTGAATACACAGGATATTTTCTGAAAAAACACGCAATGCTATGTGATCAGAACGGAAACTCCGTTGTTTCTAATTTTCAAACTGGTCAGTATCAGGATTATTTCGCCATTCGCTATTCAGATGTTTTGCTGATGGCTGCAGAATTGGGAAGCCCCAATGCTGTTAGTTATTACAATCAGGTACACCACAGGGCAGATACTTCAGCTACTCCTGCTGCTTCTGTATCTAAAGCAGATATTTTAGCAGAACGCCGGTTGGAATTTGTGGGTGAAGGTATCCGTTATTGGGATGTATTGCGTCAGGGTATTGATGTAGCAGCCTCTACTATTGCAGCTAATACAACTGTTTCAATTATCAACGATGGTACTGCTAATCCGCCTTCAGCTGCAAAATTACAGGCAAATATTACAGCGACCCGCGGGTTACAGCAAATACCTAACGATCAAATTACTTTATCATCAGGTGTCTTGAAACAAAATGCCGGTTGGTAATAAATATATCATCAGTTAAAAACATTAAGAAATGAAAAATAATTTTAAAATATTAGTTGCAATCTTAGGAGCAGCACTGCTGTATTCTTCTTGCAGGCCTGATAAATTTGAATTGGGTGCATTAGCCAACAAAACTGATTTGAAGTTCACCATAGTGCCTTCGTCGGCAAATCCTAATGATATTGTTTTAACAAGTTTAACACCGGGTCTTACTCCATTGTGGGTTACTCCTTATGGACAATCCATAAAGTTAAAAGATACTACCAATGTTCCTTTCCCCGGAACTTACAAATTTGTGTATGGTGTGGAAAGTGCAGGTGGTCTTGTTCTGGCTGATACAACTGTTGTAACTATAACTACTATTGATCAAAAGACCGTAAGTGACCCAATGTGGATTAAACTCACCGGTGGGTTAGGACATTCGAAAACATGGGTTTTGGATTTGGATGCAAACGCTGTAAGTAAATATTTTGCGGGACCATTTTACTTTGGTGGTACAGGATGGGAATGGGCCCCGGCATTTAAAGATATAGGTTGGTCTGGAGTTTCAGCAGGCGATTACGGTACCATGACTTTTGATTTGATTGGTAATGCAAATTTTAGTTCCAATAATAAAATGTTTCCTGACCTGTCGGGAACAGGTAAATTCATGTTGTACCCGGCTACCAATGAGTTGGCAACTATTGATGCCCAGGTTTTACATGACAAAGCACAAGGAGGTAACGTTGCCAACTGGAATGCAAGAATGACAGTCAAAACACTCACTGACAGTACAATGCAACTTATCGCTAAAAAAGATGCTAATAATTGGCTCATCTACAACTATACAACTCTGGAGTATTACAATACACATTAGAGCTATTTAAGTAATCTACACTGTTGTCATAACTCGAGTTATGACAACAGTGTAGCATCATGTTTTTGATCTTAGGTTAGCGTCTCACTACACCTTTCATCAGAATCAAGTCATTCTGTTGTAATAATGATTAAAAGGTACCGGGTTTTAAAATACTATTAAAACTGCGTTTAAAAAATGAATCGAAGTCTCATATAGCAGCAATCGAACGACCTGCGAATGATCTATGAAAATTGCATCATCTCGCAGGTCTTCTTTACAATGAAAAACACTATTGAATAGATTTATGAAGATCCAACGACGATATAAATTTCTAAGCTTCCTTATTGTTATTTTATTTTTTGTCTCCTGTAAAAAAAAGGATACTGCTGTAGTTCCAGCACAACTCTCCGTATCCTCTTCTGCAGAATTATTTACTGCAGATGGAGGTGTATCAGAAGTCACTGTCTCCAGTAATACAAAATGGAGTATCAGTAATGCTGCATTATGGTGTACAGCCACCGCATCTGCAACAGAAGGAAACGGAAAGGTTTCTTTGACTGTTCAATCTAATCCCTTGAATACTGAGCGTTCCGCCATTATCTCTGTAAGCGCCGGAAGCATTTCAAAAGAAATAAAAATCCGGCAACTGGGTAAGGCAAATGGCGATAGTATTCCTGCCGATGCAACGGGCATGAGCAGTAATGCAGTACAGTTAGCTGACAAAATAAAACTAGGATTTAATATAGGAAATACGCTTGAAGCTATTGGTGGTGAAACAAACTGGGGTAATCCTAAAATTACCAAAGCATTTGTTGATTTTGTTAAACAAAGTGGATTTAACGCCATACGAATACCTTGCTCGTTTGATCAATACTCAAATGCATCAGCTCAAATAAAAACGGAGTGGCTTAACCGTGTTAAGGAAGTGGTGCAGTATTGTATTGATGATAGTCTGTATGTTATCCTCAATATTCATTGGGACGGTGGCTGGCTTGAAAACAATTGCACACCAGCCAAACAAGAGGCAGTTAACACTAAGCAAAAAGAGTTTTGGAAACAAATCGCCACTCACCTGCGTGGTTTTGATGAACACTTGCTTTTTGCAAGCGCCAATGAACCCAACGCATCCGAAGCAACACAAATGAGTGTGCTGCTTTCCTATCATCAAACATTTATTAATGCCGTCCGATCAACGGGAGGTCGAAACAGTTATCGTGTACTGATCGTTCAGGGACCGAATACAGATATTGAAACAACAAACAGGTTGATGAATACACTTCCTGTGGATGCTATGGCCAATCGCATGATGGTTGAGATTCATTACTACACACCATGGAATTTTTGCGGGATGACAAAAGACGAATCATGGGGTAAGATGTTCCACTATTGGGGGCAGGGGTATCACTCTACGACCGATCCTTCACACAATGCTACCTGGGGTGAAGAAAGCGACGTGGATAAATTTATGGGTATGATGAAGACAAAGTTTGTAGATAAAGCAATACCGGTAGTGTTGGGTGAATACGGGCCTATGCGGCGAACTGACCTTACTGGCGATTCACTGACGCTACACCTTGCTTCGAGAGCGTATTATCTGAAGTATGTTACAAAGCAGGCAAAAGCAAATGGCATTCTTCCATTCTTGTGGGATACAGGAGGGCTTTTGAGCAGGCAAAATAATATGGTATTGGATCAACAGTCCTTAGATGCATTGATAGAAGGCGCACAATAAATAGGTAACGATATATTGAATTAAAAATCCTGACTGTAAAAAGTTTTTTGTATTTGAAAACAATAATCAATCTAAAATTAAGCCAATGAAACACACTCAACTAACGATGTTGTTACTTGCCATGGTAACATTCACAGTTCTTTCTTGTAAAAAAGAAAAACAAAATCTATCGGATGCCAGCACTGGATCAGAACAAACAAGCAGTGCAATTGTTGCAAGAGGAGGGAAACCCACTTATCCCAGTTATAACACTTCCCCGCTACCTCCTAATTCTAGCGGTATGCCCAGTAATGCACTTCAACTTCATGCAAATCTCGGGATGGGTGTTAACATCGGAAATACCCTTGAAGCTATCGGTGGAGAAACAAACTGGGGCAATCCCAAAATTACGCAAGCGTTCGTTAACACTCTTAAACAAAAAGGATTCAAGTCTGTAAGGCTTCCTGTTTCATGGGATCAGTATGCCGATCAAAGAACAGCTGCGATCCAGGCAGCGTGGCTTGACCGCGTGAAAGAGGTGGTGCAGTACTGTGTTAATGCCGATATGTATGTTCTTCTCAATATCCATTGGGATGGGGGATGGCTGGACGCCCATGTCAATTCACGGGATCAGGCTTCAGTAAATGCAAAGCAAAAAGCGTTTTGGGAGCAGATTGCGACAAAGATGCGTGACTTCGATGAACATGTGATGTTTGCCGGCACCAATGAACCACCTACGGAAGATGCAGCTCAGATGAGCATCTTGCTTTCCTATCATCAAACCTTTATTAATGCAGTGCGATCCACCGGTGGCAGAAATGCCTATAGGGTGTTGGTTGTTCAAGCTCCTTACACTGATATTGATAGGGCCGATGCTCTTATGAACACCCTTCCCACTGATCCTACTCCTAACCGCATGATGCTTGAAGTACATTACTATTCGCCTTACAATTTCTGCCTTATGAATGAAGATGCATCCTGGGGTAATATGTTTTATTATTGGGGAGCAAATAATCATTCTACTGTAGAGCCTGCACATAATGCCAACTGGGGTGAAGAGCCTTATGTTCTTGAGGAGTTTTCAAAAGTGAAAACAAAATTTTTCAATAACGGAATTCCGCTTATTCTGGGTGAATATGGCGCCTGGAGGCGCTCAACGCCTTTGGATATGGAAAAACATCAGGCATCAGTAGATTATTGGGCATTCTATGTCACTCAGCAGGCAATAGCTCACGGGCTCCGACCATTCTGGTGGGATACCGGGGGTCTCATAAACAGAAGCACCAATACTGTACAGGATCAACGGACAATCAGTGCATTGATGCAGGGGGCACAATAGTAATTGGAATAATGCAGAAGAAAACAGGTGAAAAGTTGATTTAATAGGACGAATGAAAAGTCTCTAGTTGACATAGCAAGCAGTCTAATTAATACGCACAGTATTATTAGCAATCGTTCACGGGCCTATTTCTATAGTGCCCGTCTTTTTTAAAATTTTTTTATCTCGCAGAATATTAATTTCTGAAGAAGCTTTAAAGATGCAACCGTAATTTTAAATAATTGAAATAACGTCAATGAAAAGAAGAACATTAGTCAAAGGGATGGCTGCTACCTTGCCATCACTGTGGTTGTCCCGTGCACTGGGCAATAATTTTATTGGAGCGCATAATCATAATCTTAACGAGTCAATACAGAAAGGCCCTTTCAAACCAACATGGGAATCTTTACAAAACTATAAAACGCCTGAATGGTATCGCGATGCCAAATTTGGAATGTGGGCACATTGGGGACCTCAATGCCAGCCCGAACACGGCGACTGGTATGGAAGAGGAATGTATGAAGAAGGTTCTTCTCATTATATGTATCATCTTAAAAAGTATGGACATCCTTCCAAATTTGGATTCAAAGACGTGATACATGAATGGAAAGCGGAGAACTGGAATCCAGAAGAATTAGTGAGTCTTTATAAGTCAGCGGGAGCACAATATTTTATGGCGATGGCCAATCACCACGACAACCTGGATTTGTGGAATAG
>CAMLEX010000236.1 GCA_946479055.1 uncultured Bacteroidota bacterium
AACCCTTAGTGGTTACTAATCGCACATAATTGCGACATCCTTCTATATAAACGATATCAGCAAAACTGATTTTTATAAAACGTTGTTTACCGGCATCAATAAAAAAATAAGGTTGCATGTTTGTAGATTTTAATGAGGAGTATTGGTTTGCATGGATATAGTTCTTTTTTGTTGCCAAGCTTCTAGTCCGCATTCGAGCCAGGTCTTATAAGCAACCGGCTGGCTATAACCTACCGGCAAATTCATTAATTCTTCGTCAGGACTTAGAACCACATACATAGGCTGACTAGCACCTCCAAAATTGACTGCTTGAAAAGTGGCCCATTTGTCGCCTAGTGTTTTTATTTCTTTGTCCTGGTAGCTAAACTGTTTCTGTGCTGGAAGTTTTTCTCTGTCATCCACATATAATGAAACAAGAATGAATTTTTCTTTTATTAATTGCTCGATATCAGATTTGGTCCATACCTGTTCTTCCATCTTTCGACAGTTAACACAAGCCCAACCTGTAAAATCTATAAGCAATGGTTTACCTGTTTGCTTTGACAGCTGCAATGCTTTGTTATAATCGTTAACAACATGAGGTTCCAGGCCTTTGCCCCCCACATTTTTCTCCTCATATAGACTATAAGACAACGGAGGTGGAAAGCCACTTAATAATTTCAGATTAGCATAGCTCCCTTTAGTAAGGCCGGGTATTAAATACGCCGCAAATAAAAAGCAAAGTGTTGCTAATACAGGGCGTAGGTAACGAATCTTCTTTTTGGGATGAACCACTTGCATTCTCAATACAGGCTTATCAAAAACACCTGTTAAATATAAAGCCAGCGCTACTGTTATTGATATCCAAATAGCGACAAAGACTTCTCTTTTCAATAAACCCCAATGCTCTACAAGATCCGCATTGCTTAAGAATTTAAACGCTAATGCTAATTCTACAAAGGCTAATACTTTTTTTACTCTTTCAAGCCAACTACCACTTTTTGGCAACCGGCTAAGCCATGAAGGAAACATGGCAAACAAAGCAAAAGGTAATGCTAATGCCAGACCAAAACCTGCCATACCAATTGTTAGTTCCCATGGGTTGCCCTGCTGAGACAAAGAACCTACTAATAGAGCACCTAGTATTGGCCCAGTGCATGAAAAAGAAACTATAACTAATGTAAGGGCCATAAAGAAAATACCGGAAAGAGAACTAATATTACTTTTAGCATCTGCCTTATTAGTAAAAGAAGATGGAAGTCTTAGTTCAAATAGTCCAAACAGCGATAAGGCAAATAATATAAAGATTACAAAGAACGCAACATTGACCCATGCATTGGTAGCAATTGTATTAAATATCTGAGAGTCTACTCCGGTTAATAAATGGAAAGGGGCAGAAGCCAGAAGATAAATAAATAGTATAGAAAGACCATATCCTATACCATAGCGTACAGCTTTACGGCGGGTATCAGCCTTATTGGTAAAAAAAGAAACTGTTACTGGTATCATAGGAAACAAGCAAGGCATCAGCAGCGCTATTAATCCTCCGGCAATTCCTTTTAAAAAAATTGTAAGCAAAGATGATTTATCCATCACGGCGTCACCACAGGATGCGGCGGGGTCTTTAAGATCAACACTAGCGAGCTTAATATTATTGCCAGTTTGTGTTATCCCTCCTTCCAGTTGAACTTCTTTTGTTTCTTCTATTGGTAAGAACTCCTCATTATTGGAAGCGTAAGCATGTAATGTAATTTTAAGTGAAGCAGGAATTATTCCTTTGATCGTTATGGCTTGTGAAAAAGAAAAAGATGAAGAGTATACTTCAAGTGATTTATTAAATATTTTATCGTTGATAGTTAACGCTAAAATTTCATGCAACTGATCTCCCGCTTTAATGACTGATTCATTATTCCAACTAAGAGATACCGGCTCCAAGCCTTCTAATTCGTTTTTCGTAGCATATACATGCCAGCCTTTTTGGATGGTTCCTTTTATCTGTAACAAGTAAGCTGCCTCTCCTGTTTTTTTACTGGTAATTTCCCATTGCAAAGGACCTTGTGCAAACGATTGCGTAATCAGGGCATAACAACTAAGGAATAAGGCAATTTTCTTCATGATAGTTTTGGTCAGATTTCTTAGAGGGTAACTGTTATTTTAATTCAATAGTGAATGGAACCTGAGCTGGGGGTAGACATTGTTTATCATCACAGGTCATAAATTCAATTGAGCCCCTGATATTCGTTTTTGCATTACTTTTTAGCTTTACCAACTGCACAAACTCTACGTTTTTATCGAAGTACAACACATCGACTTCAAATACTTCTTCGTATTTCTTTATTAATTTTCCTTTCTCTTCAGGTGTGCCTTGCAGGGTAAGTAACGGATTCTTTGCAAATGTTATTTTGGTAGCTACCGGGCCACCCTCAGGTGTAGCTTGCGAATAAATATGCCAGGGAGCATCTATGTTAGCGATATATTTTACTTCGTATGTTTTATCAGCTATCTTTTTGGCAGCAAATGACCACTTCACAGGACTTTGCGCTACACTATAAAGAGAAGCAAACAGGGTAATCCCCGCAAACAGCAATTTTTTCATATATGCAATTGTTTAAAAACTCTATATATAAAGACAATTGAGAAGCTTTTAAGGACTACTTAACCTCTCAACTTTTTAGTTTTACTGATAAATACTCCTAGTATTTCAAGAATATCTAATAAAAAGGCGACAGTGTTAGAAATTATTCATAAGCCTTTTATCTGCCTGGCAGTTCCTGTAAAATAAGTGTTGGTTATACACGAAATCTGCAAAACCACTATCGCAAATTAATTACACCAATAAGTCCAAAAATTATGTAGACAATATCTGGAAGAGGACGAATATCCTGAGTGGTGGAAGTACCTGGTATCTATAAAAAAACGGAAGGGCCCAGTGTAGAAACACAGCCCTTCCTTAAACCTTATCCTATGAAAATTCAAGCATTAAACTATCGTTATATTTTTTAAACTAAAAATTTATTATGCGAATGAATAACAGCAATATTCAAATATGACTTATATAAGGACAAACTCTTACCTGGTGACTCCCGGAACGGCTGAAATTCTTTCACAAAAAATTCTTTGCGATGCTTTAAGAGAGGCCTGAAATTTGTTGCCACAATGGATATTATTTTCTCCTTCAAATAAATCGTTATGGAATATCCTTTACTAATACAAATAATAGCTATCCTTTTATTTGCCGCCGGCGTTGTTATTAATTATGTCATTGGCCACAGAAAATTTAACCGTAGAGCCATGACTGGTGCAGAGGGTTTCCGGAATTATGAAAATGCCTGGGTTACTACATTTATTGAAAAGTTAGCAGGATTGGTTGGTAAGCTGCTGATTGTAGTGGGAGTTGTTATTTTTTTGGTGACTGTAGTCTAAAGCAAGAAACCCTATTACAAAGAAACTTGTTCTTTGCCCTACCCTACTCCACCTCCCACTCACTTGCCATATTGCACTTAATCGTTTTGATTGCTATTTGCGCATACAGTTTCCTGATCGGTGTTTACTTTTATTATTCATTCGTGGGATAATCGATCACTCATATCAAGTCGTCAATGGTGGTTGAGCTGTTTTTATCCTGATCTACGTCGTGGGTCAGCGTATGACTATTTTCTAGTAAAGCATATATTTCACTTAGTGTGGCGGGCTCATCAAATACATGCTTAATGCCAAGTCTTGAGGCCAACAGGTTAGCATCAAGTGTCGACAATGCCTTAAATTCTTTCCGTGCAATTAATCTGCCCGGACGAAGCAAGGCACTATCTAGTTTTTGAAGATCAGTATTGAACGTACAAATGATTTGCAGGTTCAGTAAATCATTCAAAATACCGTCACTCATATTCAGTAAATTGGTTACGCCCTGTATACGTGTGCCTTTTTCACGTTTGGCAAGTAGTGGCTCTGCATCTTCGATAAGCAAAACACAAAATTGTCCGTTCGCGGAAAAGGATCTTATTTGTTCTACAAGAAATGTCATAAATATTGGCTCCACGAGATGATCTACCATGTTAGGCGGCATATACACGATTGCTTTTTTACTGGCAGCCATTTTTCGTAACAGGTGGCGGATATAATAAGTTTTGCCAGTGCCAGGTATACCATGAAAAAGGACTAAACCTTTTGAGCCCGACGAAAAGCGCTGCATAAGATCCTTATGAAATGCTTCAAATCCGTGGCCATAGTTCACATTCAAATCCCGGATAGTAAAATCATCATCTACAGGATATTCTTCCAAAACAAAGCTATTACCCTTTACTTGTATCATCTGTATACTTGGCGTATCAGGTTTACTATTGAGTGAACATTTCTGAATATGATGTTCCAGCTCCTGTTCAAAACTTTCGTTACGTTTTCCGGTTGCTTCTGCGGGACGAAGCAATTGAAATTGCCCGATATACACATAACCGTTCGAAGCATTGTCAAAGGCATCAGGCACATCAAAAAGTTCTTTTGCCTTTGCGGTCATAGTTGTTGTTTGTAATAAATATCCCTCAACACCTGGAAACAAAATGGTGTAGCGTGTAACTCTGTCCAATCCTGATGCTGGAGATGAAACATGTGTATGGACTTCTATTGCACCCATATACTTTTTCAACTGATCCAATAGTACTATTGCTTCGATGTTTCCCCCACTATAAGTTATCACTGAAGGGATATCTTTAAATCTTATAGCATAATATCGCTGATAGTTAAAATTGTCGGGACTACGGCCTGGCTCTTCAACAAGCCATTTTGCATCTTTACTTTCTAATTCATCTAAATGATTAGTGGCGTCTTTTGTTTGCTCTTTCATAATTTGCGGGTTTGATAATGGATGTACCAGGATTGCGTTGTCGTTTTCTCCGAAATAGACGAATGTTCTTATAAATATATTTACAGGAACTTTATTATGCCATGTTGTTTTCCTGATCCAGTTGCCATGCTCATCATTAACAACATCTTCAGTCTCACCTTTTGGTTTTTCTTCTTCATTATGTTTAATAATTCGTTTCCCTTCGCTATCATACTCAAAGCTGTTATGGTATGATTGTCGTAAACTTCCATCAATGTTGTAAACATTCGTTTCGATACAATCGCCCTGTTCATTGTATTTACATTCGTGACGCTGGCTATGTTTATCCATCTTGGGATCAGTCCATACACTGCTGTAAGAAACTCTCAAGCCTTTTTCATCATACACTGATTCTGATTTATGTTTAATAGCTCCATTTTCGTCGTATTGAATATTAGTAAGCATATTCCCGACAGCATCATAGGTATATACAGTTCGCTCAGCTACCTTTTTCTCTTCTCCTTTATAATGAATATGCTCTTCTACCTTTCCCTGTTCATTATACTTGTATAAACTTCCACTAGTCAACTTCCCTTCCTCGTCAGTACATTTGCATTCTCTTGCATTCCTGCCTTCATATGTACATACGGTCTTTCCTTTAAGTTTTCCTTCTGCATCATAATTCTCTATTGCGGTATTGAGACCATTATCATCGAATATAGTTTTGCTGTTGCCATACGACCTGAAGGACTGTTCAAGAATCTTTATACCTTTCTTATTAAAATGCAATAGGTAATTTGGATCGGCAACCTCGCTATCTATTTCTATTTTCCCCTGTTGCACCTCACCAGCCTTCAGCCAGGCACCGTAGGTTATTTGCATCACCTGTTTTACAGCTCCTTGCAGATCTTCTCTCTGCAAATCATTTAGTTCATTCCAGTTTTTTTTATATTTTACTCGCATAGATAAGGTTTTAAGTTTTTTTGATACTTCTAAATTATTTAAAAAAAAATGAAAGGCAAGAAACGGAATGCAATAATATTGGTACTGACTGCAACTCCAATAATATCTGGCAAAACGGCTGAAACCTACACCAGTTGCATATTACCTAATATTGTATACAATTCATCTGCCTGTACCAATAGTCTTTCGGGATACACCAACAAGCATTATAGAAGGATGAAATTATTTAAATGGGCTGGTTTGTTCGAGTATTTAGATTGCCTTTGGCAATGATGTGAAGATTCTGAAACGAGTTCAGGATGACAGCTTGTGCGCCGCCCAATCATTTTTCATTCGATTCAATTCTGCAGGTAATTCAGGAAAACATCGTAGCCAACAAACTTTTTATATTACCCGCTGTAGCAGTATCCACTGTTCCCTTCTTTTGTGTAAGCCTAGTTTTATCTACTGCCCTTATTTGATCTAATACTATTTCACCAGGTTGCCCTCCAAAATTACTTGGCACCCGTGAAGGATAACCTTTAACCGTGTGTGTCAATGGAGCGATAATTACCGTTTTCAAATTCTTATTCATTACGTTGGGCGAAATGATCACTGCTGGTCTTATCTTATTTATCTCCGATCCTTTTGTTGGGTTCAGATCCACGTTGTAAACTTCAAATTGCTTCATATTACCATTCTTTTGTATCAAACTCGTTGTCGATTCCTTCAAATAAATCCTTTTCAGGCTTAGCTCCTTTCTTTATCGCAGCTTTAAATTGTTTATCCCATGTTGACAGGTCTGTATTAATAGATGTTTCCTTAGCCTGAAGAATAACAATAACGCCATCGCCAGCTTGTATCTGAATATCAGAATTGGGTTTTATGCCGGCAGTTTCTATTACCTGGTTGTTGAGAATTACCCCTCGCGAGTTACCAATGGCACGAATACGGGAAGTATAGGACGCTGCAGGCTCTTCAACATGACTGGTTTTTCCTCGTATTACATATTCTGATCTACGTACTACATGTTGCTTACCGCCTTTAACAGTCCATTTATTGTCCTCTGCTAATCTGGATTTTCCAGCAGCACTTTTTTTACCACCCGACTTTTTTTTATCTGCCATAAAATATCCTTATTCTTCAAAGTTATAACAAATGTTATAACAAGTCAAATGAGGCTAATTTATTAAATAGATATCTCCAGGAAGTTTCGTAAATATGTGACGTTCAAGAGATCAAATCAAAGAATAAACTCTCTTTGCCCACTTCCGCTTTTTCACGAGGAGACAAATTGCTTTACGTAATGTCATTACAAGTCGTCTTTGGCGGAACACCGGCACCGGTCGCCTGATACGTAACAAGAGCCTACATTTTATTGCATCGTTTCAGACCATCGGAAATTTTTTATCAATAGTTTTGCAAAAATAACTTATTAAAAAAAACATACTCTCATGTGGATCGAAGACAATAATAAACTATACCGCAAATTTCAATTTTCCAATTTCAGCGAAACATTTTCTTTTATGACAAGAGTAGCTCTGGAGGCAGAAAAAATGGATCACCATCCTCTATGGACTAATGTTTATAATACCGTTGAAATATGGCTGCAAACACATGATGCCGGCAATATG
>CAMLEX010000237.1 GCA_946479055.1 uncultured Bacteroidota bacterium
TTCCAGCGCTTTATCTTTTTCAAAAAATTTCTGGTACTCATTTAATGTTGTTGCACCTACAGCTCTCAACTCACCTCTTGCCAAAGCTGGTTTTAATATATTGGCTGCATCCATTGCACCTTCGCCGCCACCTGCGCCAATCAATGTATGGATCTCATCAATAAAAAGAATAATCTCTCCATCACTGCCGGCTACTTCTTTTACTACACCTTTTAAACGCTCTTCAAATTCACCTTTATATTTTGCACCGGCTATCAGCAAACCCATATCCAGTGCATAAATGATCTTTGATTTCAGGTTCTCGGGTACATCGCCATTTACAATACGATGGGCGATGCCTTCAGCAATAGCTGTTTTACCTACACCGGGCTCACCTACCAGTATAGGATTGTTTTTTGTACGACGGGAAAGTATATGCAGCGTTCTTCTTATTTCTTCATCACGACCAATCACGGGATCAAGCTTACCCTGGCGTGCCATTTCATTTAAGTTCTTTGCATATTTATTCAATGCATTGAATTCCTGCGATTGAGTTTGAGATGTAACAGTACTTCCTTTACGTAGTTCTTTAATGGCGGCTATCAATCCTTTTTCAGTAAGGCCAGCATCTTTCAAAAGTTTCGCCGCAGCATCATTGCCCTGTACGATGGCCAGCACTAAATGTTCCGGCGTTACAAATTCATCATTGAATTGTTTCAACGATGAACCGGCTCTTAATATTACATTATTGGCGTCACGGCTTATCTGCTGTGCAGGATCACCGGATGTCTTTGGTAGTTTGCCAATAAGCTCATCGAGTTTTGAATCAACAAGATTGAGTGTAACATTATTTTTTTTAAGCAAGTACTCAACAGGCGAATCTTCCTGTTCAAGCAAAGCTTTTAGTATATGCTCGGTTTCAATATTCGGATTTTGTGAATTAAAAGCTAATTGTTGGGCTTGTTGAAAGGCCTCTGCCGCTTTTATAGTGAAATTTCCTAAGTTCATAATATTAATCTGATTTGAAAATCCCGAATCACATCCGGGACAAATTTTGAAAATGTGTTTATGACTTTTATGTTACCAGCTTTTGTACTACTATCATCGTTCCTTGCGTCGCACTCTTGTACGTCCAGATCTTTGCTCAGCAAAAAAGTTTCACATAAAGGCCGTAAACTGAATCGCAGCAACACAACGATATCAAATCGCTGCACAGGTTACGTGAAAACTTGCTGAATAGAATTCATGTGGTACAAGTGTGCGACCCTTCGCTTCGCTCTGGGTAAACTGCGACGCCATTGCTGAACAAAGAACGGAACGATAAACGGAGCGTCGCAACGAAGCCCAATAGAATTACTACAGCTGGCTACAAAAATTCAAATAACTTTAAACCAGTTTTACAAATCACAATCCAAGCCAAAATTCCAGTAACAATGTCATATAAAGTTAGTCCAATCTGTCTGAAAAGCAGTATTGTAGCGGTTTTTATGCTAATATTACAGCCTTCTTTTTCTCAAAGTAATTTTTCAGAACTGGATCAAAGTATAGAGGCTAAACAAAAAATACTGGGCAAAGACCTGGTAGTGATGCTGTGGAAAAAAGACGATACCCTGATCTACAAAAAAGAGATCGGTGAATTCAACACCAAAACAGCGGCACCAATAGCTAGCTGCAGCAAATGGTTAACTGCTGCTCTCGTTATGCAATTTGTCGATGAAGGAAAATTATCACTGGATGATAAGATTTCCAGGTGGATACCCGAATTTGAAAGATATGGGAAAAACTATATCACTGTCCGGCATTGTCTTTCGCACTTTACAGGAGTTGATGATGAAGGAAAACTTTTGAAAAAACTTTTTCAACGAAAAAAATTTAGTTCGCTGGAAGAAGAAGTAAATTCTTTTGCCGCCAGGGAAATACGGACCAATCCCGGCACTGATTTCTGGTATGGCAATATTGGTTTGAATATCGCCGGCCGTGTACTGGAAGTGATCAGCAAGAAAAAATTTGATGTGCTGATCAAGCAAAAATTGTTCAACCCGATGACGATGAGAAGAACAAGCTTCACTACACTGGATGCAAGTGCTATAAATCCATCAGGTGGTGCATCCTCCACTCCTGAGGATTATATGAAGTTTTTGGTGATGTTGCTGAATAAAGGGAAGTATGCAGGTAAACAAATATTAAGTGAAGCAGCTGTAGAGCAAATGATGCAGATACAAACCAAACCCGAACAAATAAAATATGCACCAAAATCGGCTACGGGCTATAACTATGCTTTGGGCAGCTGGGTTGTAGAAGAAAAGGATGGCAAAGCCACAGCATTAGCCAGCCCGGGTTTATTCGGTACCTGGCCAATGATCGATCTGTGCCGGGGATATGCTTACCTGGTTTTTGTAAAAAATTTGTTGGGTGAAGAAAGAGCTGAAGTTCATTTGGAATTGAAAAGCTTAATTGACGAAAAGATTCCGTCCATTTGCAAATAAGATCTGTGTATAGAACTTAAAGCTCCTCACTAAAAAAATATCCGGGCTAAACCTGATCCGATTTTCAATCTTAAAATATGAAACCCTTTAAACTTTAAACGTACTTTTTTATGTACGAACACCGGAAACAAAAGCTTGCTCCGATGGCAACATTTTATCAGCGGGTATTAAAGAATATTCTGCTGGCTGTAGCTGTAATGATTGTTTGTTTGATCATCGGCGTTTTCGGGTATCATTATACGGCTAACATTGCCTGGTTGGATGCCCTACATAATGCTTCTATGATATTAAGTGGAATGGGACCTGTAGTAGAAATAAAGACCGTAGCAGGAAAATTGTTTTCTTCTTTTTATGCACTATTCAGCGGTGTTGTGTTTATTACTAATATCGGTATCATCCTCGCGCCGGTTATGCACCGGATGTTTCACCGTTTGCATTTAGAAGGATAAAAAAATGATCAGAATGCTTTGAGCGTTTCATTTTTTACTAACACAACTCTGCTGCGATCCGCTTTATAAATAGAGCCGTAAAATTCGACGAGGGCTGCATATTCTTTGGCAGGAAAGCGGCCACTGTTGTGTTCTATAACCCGGTAATAGTATAATTTATTATCCTTTAGCTTTACTGAAGAAGAGTATTTTCCGAATTGACTGCTTATTGAAACATCCTTTGGCATAGCTTCCGTCTCGTAGCCTTTAGGTAACTCAATTTCTACTGAATCCACATCTTTATATTCAAAACCAAGCTGGATATCATATTTACGGGCTGTATCCTGGCTGAGCTTGCGACCTGACCTTGTCATAACATTAGGAACAATAAATAAACGTTTGCCGGTAATAGTAGCATAGTTACTTACTGTTATATCCAACGATTCATTGATAGCGGGTAGCGAACTTTTTTGTTCTTTATAATCGAACTGGTTAATATCATAAGTGGAAAAATCCAATTGTTCCTGCAGGTGTTCTTTTACTTTTTCTTTAGAAAGTGCATTGATCCTTCCATGTATATCGTCCTGCTGCATGCCACTGTATTTAGTATCGGCTAATACTTTCAGTGTACCGCTTTCTTCCAATATTGCTTTTATATTTCTTGCCTGCAGATTATCCTTCATACTGTATTTAGGAGTTCGTACCAGCTTGCCACCATTTTCATCTATCAGCAATGCAGGCCTGTCAGAGGTAAAGTCGCCCAAATAACCTGCCGGCATAGTTTGACTGGTACATTCCAACCAAACAGTATCTTTTAACACAGGAACACTAAGAATCACATGATTAAATTGTTGAGACGGAAAATCTTCTGTGATATAAGTAGAATTTCTGCCAGCACGAATTAAGGTATAATAAGACGGAATACCCGCTTCTTTCAGAATGCTATACATATAATTCGTCAGTGCCTTACAATCACCATATCCTTTGGCCGCAACATCAGATGCCGCAAATGGTTGCCAGCCACCAATACCTAATTGTATACTGATATAACGGGTGTTTTTTTGCATGTATTCGTATAATCTTGCAATTTTTTCTTTCGGATTACGAATACCATCAGCAATGGAATGAACGGCCTGTTTTACATTATCTGGCAACTGCTCACGTCCCTGCCTGAGCGAATGAACAAATTTCCCGAAATCCTGCCAGTTCTTCATGTCGCCCTTGTAATCATCCATTTGAAAATCGGTAGGTGCAAATACTACAACGGTAGTCATCTCATGCCACAAAGGAGAATAAGATTCTCGCGTTATAGCATTCATAGTTTTCGCAGACCAGGTCAAAACTTTAGCATTTTTTTCCTGGGTTGAAATTGGCGCCTCCGGATAATTAAATGCCTTATAACGGACCTGGTAATTCACATCAGATATTATGCTAATAGAGCTGTGCTCAACAGAAAGTCCTTCGCCGCCCTGCGGCGACCACATGGGAAAAAACAAGGTAGTCTTGTTGTCAATTTCTACATCGTATTCGATAGTATAGGGATATACTCTATAATAAAAATTATGGCGCTTTATTCTATTATCATCCATTAAAGTTCCACCCGAAACACCACTCAGATCTTCGAGATCTTTCTTTTTTACTTTTTTTATTTGTTTTCCATTTGCATCGTACAAAATACCTTCCACAGAAGATACTTCCCGATGCTTGTCATAATATTCTGAAAATTCAGCCCAATGATCACCTTTTTCATTCAGAATAGTAATAACATAGTGATTCTTTAATTTGGTTTCTTTTGTACTGATTATTTCAAATCGCATTTCTTCCAAACGCAATACTGCATTGGCATTTTTAAGTAACGCGGGGGAAATTTTTGACACCGCATAATCTCCATCACCAGCCAACAGGGAAATATCAGAGAAAAATATAAACCCGGAAAATATCATCAATCTTTTCATCATCAGCTTTTCTTTTTGAAAACAATTTGTTCACTATGTTTCTTTACTACCAGGTTAAAAAATTCCCGCAGCATTTCGTACTCATCGGGCAAGAAGAAAGCACGTTTGAGACGAATACGGGATCTCAGGGAAATAGATCCGTTTGATTCAGATAACCTGTATTCAAAAAGACCGTCATCATCTTCATTCAGCTTCACCATTATTTGTTTTGGCAATTCATCAACAAAATAACCCTTTGGCACATCCAATCTCAGCAAATAAGTTTCATCAATTGCATAAGGCATTTCTACAGGATAAGTCCGTTGAGCCGACTTAAACGGGTTTTCCTTCCACGCCTCTCCAAACATGGGATTGAAGTATAGAATATCCTCGCCTTCTGTTTTGAGATCGAATTTATAACGAATGCCGAGTGGCAAGTCATATTTATCCAAAGAATCAATAGCCGGATCAACTATTTCTATTTCTGCATTGAATCCTTTTTTAATATCGCTGAATAATTGCTCCTTGCCTTTATCCTTAATCCGATTTCGCAGGCTATACGATTCATAATAACCAGGCGCCTGTTGCATACTGCCGGTTAAATTTCCTTTTTCATCATTAATAACAAAAACTGATGTGAGTTTACCTTCTAACAACGAATCAGCCCTGAGATCAACCGGGGTAGCTGTTTCGTCGATCACCCGTGCATGGCCATTATAAGCCTCATAACCCAAACGGCCAAAGCCCATCCGAGGCTGGCTGGCATCGAGATAATAGTCCTTTCCGTCTAAATTTAACCGGGTGATCACATAATTAAACCTATCCATCAAAGGATAAAGAGCATAGGTATAACCATGTGAACGGGTACTAAGCATCACTGGATCGGCGGGCAAATCAGCTTTTTGTAACATAGCAGTTAGTAGCAGGTTTATTTCTGCTTCATTTCCATTCCGGGTTTTCAATACGGTTTTTAGTGGCTTTTCAAGATACTTGCGGCTGTAGTTTGTACAGGTCATATTGTCCCTCACATATGCAAAAATGTTTTTTGCTTTTTCAAGATTAGTCTTGGCTCCCCGGGTGGCTTCTTCCATTACATCATTTAACCAGCCATTATCCCTGTTGAGCGAATAACCAAAATCTTCATCTTTCAGCAATTCAGTACAGGCCTGTTGCCAGGTACCCATGATATTTTTCGGAATGAATGGATGTCTAAGCTCAGCCAGTTGAAACTGGATACGGGAAAGGTGATTATTAATGGTAGATGTATAACTTTCTTCTTTCAATGCCGGCACATCCTTCATTACCCAGCGAAAATCTGTTACACCTGCCGTAAAGTTTGAACGATCCGTTGCTCCTGCTGTATTGTTATTAGTAACTGTAAAATTATCCCGCCTGTCTTTCCGGTCCTGGATATAGAATGGCTGGTAACCCTGTGTAAGCGTAACATAATAATAAAACTCCGGTATAGTTACATTGTATTCGCTCCATAAGCACGGATATTCTCCTTGAAAATCCCAGGGCTGCAGATTAAACGTAAAATCTGACTCAAGTTTATATTCAAACTCAATGATAGATCCTTCTTTAATATTGGGAAAAGTGAACTTTTTTATTACAAGATTCTTATTGATCTTATCTTTAAACACCGCTGATTTTGTTTCCAGCTTTGTCTCCACCACTTTCCCGTTTTCCAGGTTATAGGTTACCGCCTTTAAACTTTTTAATTCTTCTTCGGCACTTCCATTTGTATAAATGCCGATCTCCACGTTTGCGATATCATAACCATTCTTGTTCAGGATATGTGCTCTTCTATACTTTTTAAATTCCAATGAAAATCCACCTTTACTGTTCCCTATCATTTCAGTAGATCCGATATCAGCAATAACTATTGCGCTGGTACTGCTATCAAGACTATAGACGTTTTGCTTAAAGTCTTCCGCGGTTATTTTTCCGAATTTTATTTTTGATTTTTCCTGCGCAAAATTTTGAAGTACGGACAAACAAAAGATGGTGGAAAGAATGAGCTTTAACCTCATAGTGGTGGTTTAGTTAGTTTGGTGGTGATAAGGGGACAATTTTAATAAAAAACCTCATCTTTTCCAATAGTATCTTTGCTTTATAAATTTCAATAATTTAATTAAGACAAATACCATTTGAATTCCCGTCAGAGTAATACCCGTTTTATCAAGCAAACCGCTGCACAACTTGGATTTGATTATTGTGGCATTGCCAAAGCAGAAAGGTTGGATGCGGATGCAAAACGCCTTGAAAATTGGCTGAAGAAAGACATGCATGGCTCCATGAAGTATATGGAAAACCATTTTGAACTAAGGGTAAACCCTTGCAATCTTGTTCCTGGCGCCAAATCCGTGATCACTTTATTAAAAAATTATTTTCCATCACAACAACAGGAGAAAGATGCGGTAAAAATTTCAAAGTATGCTTTTGGAAAAGACTATCATGAAGTGATACGGGCAAACATGAAAACTTTTCTTCAACTGATCCGGGATGAAATAGGTGA
>CAMLEX010000238.1 GCA_946479055.1 uncultured Bacteroidota bacterium
CTTCAGAGGTTCGCCAGGACAGAAAAATATCTTTGAGCATCAAATGGCTTATTCGCTACAGCCGCGAAAGAAACGGACGTAGCATGGCTGATAAATTAGCCGGAGAAATAGTAGCAGCCAGCAAAGGTGAAGGCGCTGCGTTCAAGAAAAAAGAAGATACACACCGTATGGCTGAAGCTAACAAAGCTTTTGCTCACTTCAGGGTGTAAAAGATACAAGCACATTAATCCTTAAGGCCATCTCGTAATTGCGGGATGGCTTTTTGCTTTGCTATATGCCAAATAATCACGGGACTTTTGATTTTAAATAATATTATTCCAGATCAGGAGCAATATTCTGGTTACATCAAATCATAAAAAAAACCGCCCTGTTTGCAGAACGGTTTGTGTCATATCATTTATTTAATTATGCCTATGATTGTTTACCATTTTCATTATTCTCCTCCGGAGTATCAAAAATTTCAGCTTGCACAGGAGTAGGTTCTTCTACCGGGGCTGACTGCGGAACGGCAGGTGCAATTACTGGTTTAGGAGCTGGTTTCCTGGGTGCTGCTTTTTTCTTAGCAGGTGCAGCTTTTTTAGCTACCGCTTTTTTGGGTGCTGCTTTTTTAACCGCCTTCTTTGGAGCCGAACGTTTCACCGCTTTTTTAGCAACTTTCTTAGCTACTTTTTTTGCTGCTTTCTTTTTTACAACTTTCTTAGCTGCTTTCTTTTTGAAGGCTACTTTTTTGGTTGCCTTTTTAGCAACTTTCTTTGGAGCGGCCTTTTTCTTTACAGGCGATTTTTTAGCTGCTTTTTTCCGCGGAGCTGGTTTGGCTTTCGCTTTCTTTTTAGAGGGCATACTACAAGATTTTGGAGTTAATGATGAATAAGAAATTAATTAAACAGTACTGAAGTTACAATTGATTCAGATTTGTATGATTAATTAATTGATTTTTTTTTAAAGCTTTTGTTTTTTTCCGATGTAAGGAAGCGAAAGGTTACTGATTTTTATCCGACCATTTATCATAAAGCCGCATTTTTATAACAGGCAATACCGTATTTTTTCAGTAATGTGGTTATAAATAATATTGTTTGCAATGACTAGATAAACTATTATGAAGGCATTATTATCTGCCTGTTTATTATTAACAGGAGTTGTTTATGGACAGCCATCACTGCAGCTTCGATCACTGGTGAAAGCTGAAAGAGATTTTGCTCAAACTTCAAAAGAGAAGAGTACAAAAGAAGCATTTACTACCTATATGAGTGATAGCGGATTCATTTTTCAATCCGGGCCTGTGCCGGGTAAAAAATTCTGGCAGGATGCTGAACAAGGAGCTGACCTTCTTACCTGGGAACCTTTATTTGCAGATATTTCTTCTTCAGGTGACATGGGTTATACCACGGGACCATGGGAATTTCGTGCAAAGAGAAATGATGCTGATCCTGCCGGAACAGGCTATTATGTATCCGTTTGGAAAAAAGAAAAAGACGAATGGAAGGTTGCATTAGATATTGGGATCAGCCACCCGGTATCTCTACAGATAGAGGAGACGCTTCATTATTCAACTAAACCGATTGTGAAGCCAAAAATGGCGGATGAAAAAATAGTAAAAAAAGAACTGCTGGATAAAGAGCAGGAATTTATCAATGCACAAAGTAGAAATAATTGGGCTGCTTATCCGTCCTTTATAACTGCGGATACAAGAATATACCGGCCCGGCAGTGCTCCTTCTATTACTGATGAGCAAAAAAATCAATTGTTTTCAGAAACTGATAAGAAGTTTAGCTATCAAACAATTGACGCTGTAGTTGCTTCATCCGGTGATCTTGGATATGTATATGGCAAGGCAATTATTGCCATTTCCAACGATGGGAATACAAAAACACTAAATGGTAATTACCTCCGTATCTGGGAAAAGTCAGATGGTACTGACTGGAAACTTGTTTTGGATCTTGTAAATATAGCCAGGTAATAGTTTAATTACAATCTCCGTCCGTTGTACAAACAGCCGCATTACCATTATCGATTTCGGGTAGCGACGCAGGTCTTTCTTTTTTCCATTCTCCCCAGGCTTTATTTAAAGCGCCTAAGAACGTTTCGCTTGCCTGTGCGCCGGATACTGCATACCTGTCATTTAACAAAATAGGGAACACCTCTTACGCCAATCTGCTGAGCTTCATAAATGTCCTGTTCTACTTTATCAGCATACCCATTGCTGGCAAGTACTTTCTTTATAGTTGCGGGATCAAGGCCAATTTCGGTTCCTAACTGAATTAACGTTGCATGATCTGCGGTATTTTTTCCTTCAGTAAAATAAGCTTTGAATAAACATTCTTCCATTTCATCACCCTTTCTATTGGCCTTGGCCAGTTGTATCAGGCGGTGCGCATCAAAGGAGTTGGCAACAATTGCTTTATCAAAATCGTAATGCAGACCCACCTCTTTTGCCATATTGGTGACCTGAGCATTCATTTGTTTTGCATATTCAATTGTCCAGCCTTTTGTATCAACAAGGTATTCATTGATATTTTTGCCGGCTTCAGTCTTAATAGATGGGTTCAATTGAAAACTTTTCCAGACTATTTCAATGTCTTCTTTGCCAGGGAACTGTTGTAAAGCGGTTTCAAAACGGCGTTTGCCTATATAACAAAACGGGCACATAATATCGGACCAGATTTCTACTTTCATTTGATTGTTTTTCGGTAAATAGTACTAACAAGTGCAAATCCGAATGGTTCGGCGGAATAATAAAAGAAGAGTTAAATCAGTAGTAAAAACAAATGTTAGCAGGTTCTGAAATATTTGTTTCCTGATTCAGGTGTTATACTTTCTTGTTTTGATGTTAAGTTATAAGTTTGCCGCCTGCATTTTGAACATATTTAATTCGATTTGATATTCAGATGAAAGCCATTAAAGAAGTTCCCAAACTGGCATTTTTATTATCTCCGCATAAGTTGCTGGAAACTCATATTGTTTTGCAAACGCTTCGTATTATAAAAAACAACAATTCCTTAAATTATGAAGTAGGCGATATCAATTTGAGAGAATTAAAGTCTTTGTTTCCCGGGCTACCCAAACAAGTGCAAATACTATTTAAAGAATTTGGCAGAGATTCAATTGATGACGCAAAGAGAGAAATAAAACAACGGCATACCAAACAGAAAGCCGGGGTTGCTTATGCGCCGTATTTGCGCAGTGCTATGCTGCGGCATTATCATCAATTGCTGGAAAGTGTAAAGCCATTTACAGCATTGGTAAAATGGTATCACACCAAACAATTAAATGGTAACAAACATTTCTCGACAGCTCCCTGCAGGTTTAGTGAATACAGGCCCCGGTTGAAGTTTGAAGTAATAAAGGAAGGAGAAAAGCTGCGACTCATTACTCATATTGATATTAACGGCACTGCCTTTAAGAGCGGCGATTTTATACGCCAGCATTTTTTGCTTGAAAGCAACAACGAATATTTTATTCTTGCTTACCGCGATTATCAAACACTGGAATGGCTTCAGGAAAATAAGCCGGAGCAATATGCTTCGCAGCCAACTGAATTGTCACAACATGTACTCGTTGAGTTAGAAAAAAATTATACAGTTAACAGGAACAATTTATTTGGGCAACAGGAAATAGAAAGCACCCCGATCAACCGGGTAATGCTCAGTGAACTGAGTAATACTTTCCTTATGCTTACGCCGCAATGGTTGTATGAAGGATATGTAATAGAAGGTCCCTGGAAAGAAACAGTTGATTTTGTACAAAATGGCGAAGCGTTTGTAATAAAAAGAAATAAGGAACAGGAAGAACAATTTCTGAAATTGTTAGAATCATTGCACCCAAATTTTCCTAATCAACGCAATGGTTATTATTATCTCTCTTTTGCAGATGCGCAAAAAAAACAATGGTTCTTAAAAACCTATCACCGGTTATTGGTATCTGATATTGAGTTGCTGGGAATGGATATGCTCCAACATTTCCGGTATTCTTCACATAAAGCTGAAACGGAGGTAAAGAAGCTTAGTGAAGATGAGCGCAGCATCACCCTGTTATTAAAAGTTAAGTTTGGAAATGAAGAAATTTCCTTGCAGGAATTACAAAAAATGCTGCTGGCAGGTCAACGGGCGGTGTTATTAAAAGATGGTAGCCTGGGTGTACTGGGTGATGAAAGGTTGCGGCAATATGCTACCATCATTAAACATGGTAAGGTCAATAAAAACGAAATTACCATTGTCCGCTGGATGGCGATCAATGAACAGCAAACCGCAAATGAAAACAGGGATACCACTGAAGACCATGTATTGGATGGTGTGATAAAAAAAGAATGGTGGCAACGCTGGCATCAATGGCAGAGTAGTAAGGAAGAAGTTTACAGTATTCCTTCTTCCGTTAATGTTTCACTGCGTCCTTACCAGCAAAAAGGCTATGAATGGATGATGCTACTGGCCGAAGCAGGGGCCGGTGGTTGCCTGGCTGATGATATGGGATTGGGAAAAACAATCCAGGCTATTTGTTTTTTAGCAAGCCAGGCAGAAAAGAATCCGGCTGCAAGGCATATTATTGTTTGCCCTTCTTCACTTATTTATAACTGGCAGCAGGAACTGGAAAAATTCGCTCCATCTATCAGGTCCGTTGTATATCATGGTAATCAGAGAAAGATTGAACAATTGCAACAGGAAGAAGTGCAGGTTATTATTACCACCTATGGTACGTTGAGAGCCGACGCAGGAAACCTGCTTGCGGAACCGTATGGGGTAGCAATCATAGATGAAAGCCATAATATAAAAAATCCTTCGGCGCAAATAACCCGTGCAGTAAGTTCTATTCAGGCAACCATCTGTATGGCCTTAAGCGGTACGCCAGTAGTTAATAATACATTCGATTTGTATTCCCAACTAAATGTAGTGTTGCCCGGTATGTTTGGCAGCCGGGAATTTTTTAAAAGGGAATATGCGGATGCTATTGATCGTTTTGGGGATGAAGAAAAGATACAGGCCCTGCAAAAATTAACGGCGCCGTTTATATTAAGAAGAACCAAAGAACAGGTGGCTTCTGACCTTCCCGAAAAAACAGAAACAGTGCTTTGGTGCGATATGACTGCACCGCAAAGAGAGATGTATGAGAATATTAAAGAGCAGATACGAAGCAGTCTTTTCCTGGATATAAAAACACAGGGTTTTTCCAAAAGCAAATTGGCGGTTATACAGGGCATCCTGAAGTTGCGCCAGGTTTTGTAATTCACCATTGCTTTTGCCGGATGATGAACGTACCTGCAGCGATTCGGTAAAGACAGAAGTATTGATAGAAGAGTTAAAAAATATTTTGCCCAATCATAAAGCGTTGGTGTTTTCGCAGTTCAGTACCATGCTTGACCTGCTGGCAGAGGAATGTGATAAGCAGGGTATCGCCTATTATCATTTTGATGGACAAACGCCACCGGCGAAGCGGACAGAAATGGTGAATGCTTTTCAACAGGAAGATAATAAAGTGCATTTATTCCTGATAAGCCTGAAAGCAGGTAATGCGGGTCTTACTTTGACAGCCGCTGATTATGTATTTCTTTTTGATCCCTGGTGGAATACAGCTGTGCAGCAGCAAGCCATTGATCGTACCCATCGTATCGGGCAAACCAAGAATGTATTTGCGTACAAAATGATCTGTAAGGATACGATTGAAGAAAAGATCATCCGATTGCAGCAAAAGAAAAAACAGCTGGCGGAAGACCTGGTATCGGCGGACGAAGGTTTTGTAAAAGCATTGAGCGAAGAAGATATCGCCTACTTGTTTGGGTAAACAGTATGCAGAATGATGCTGGAATTGTAAGGGGTAGGTTATTAAACAATCTGCCGGAAAGGGCAGTTATAGCATGGTTTTAACCGGGCAATAGATAAGTTTCCCCAATCCCCGGGTTAGCAGGATTTAACCTGTCATTTTTTGATAAATTCCCCTACCTTTGCGCCCTAAAAATTGGCGAGCTATGCCTGCTTGTTGAGAAGGTAATACTTCGGCAAGCTCAGTAGCGAACAGAACCCTGAAGAGTGCGACGCAACGACAGCTACATCAGGGAACTAAAGCTGGTAAACAAAAAATACATACAATTCATAAAAAATGGCAGACTTAAAATTTCAAAGAAACTTTGGTATTGCGGCTCACATTGATGCCGGTAAAACCACAACTACGGAGCGTATCCTCCGCTACACCGGTATGATTCACCGCATTGGTGAGGTACATGATGGTGCGGCTACTACAGACTGGATGGAGCAGGAAAAGGAGAGAGGTATTACGATCACTTCGGCTGCCGTAAGCTGCCAGTGGAATTTTCCTACTAACAAGGGAAAAGAATTTGCAGATACTAAAAAATATTCGTTCAATATTATCGATACTCCGGGCCACGTTGACTTTACCGTAGAAGTAGAACGTTCTATGCGTGTACTGGATGGCCTGATCGCTTTGTTCAGTGCTGTGGATGGGGTAGAGCCTCAGTCTGAAACCGTATGGCGCCAGGCTAACCGCTATGGCGTTCCCCGTATCGGTTTTGTAAACAAAATGGACCGTTCGGGTGCTGACTTCTTAAACGTGGTTAAGCAGGTAAAAGAAATGCTGGGTTCAAAAGCCGTTCCTCTTCAGTTGCCAATCGGTGCGGAAGATGATTTCAAAGGTGTGGTAGACCTTATCAAAATGAAAGGTATCATCTGGCATATGGAAACAGAAGGCATGACCTTTGATGAAATAGAAGTACCTGCTGATATGCTCGAAGAAGCACAGGAATGGAGGGCAAGCCTGGTAGAAGCTGTAGCTGAATATGACGATAAACTGATGGAAAAATTCTTTGATGATCCTAACAGCATCACCGAAGATGAAATGCATGAAGCTATCCGTAAAGCAACTGTGGACCTGAGCATTGTTCCGATGATGTGTGGTTCATCTTTTAAAAATAAAGGTGTACAAACTGCATTAGATGCGGTTTGCCGTTACCTGCCTTCGCCAATTGATATTCCTGATACGGTAGGAACCAATCCTGATACCGGTGAACAGGAAACACGTAAAGCAGATCCGAAAGCGCCGTTTGCAGCTTTGGCCTTTAAGATCATGACCGATCCATTCGTAGGTCGTTTGGCTTTCTTCCGGTGCTATTCCGGTCATTTGGATGCTGGTTCTTATGTTTTGAATGTAAGAAGCGGTAAGAAAGAACGTATCAGCCGTATCATGAAGATGTTTGCCAATAAACAAAATCCGATTGATTTTATTGAAGCGGGTGATATTGGTGCAGCGGTTGGTTTCAAAGAGATCAAAACCGGTGATACTTTATGCCATGAAGACTATCCTATCGCATTGGAATATATGTTCATTCCTGAGCCGG
>CAMLEX010000239.1 GCA_946479055.1 uncultured Bacteroidota bacterium
CTTTTTGTTTTAAGCTTTCAGCTTTTAATGCACGGGGTATATTGGCTTGTGTAAAATAATAAGTGGCTGTTGAAGGAAACAAGGATAATACTTTATCAATTTCTTTATCATTCACCATTCCCAGTACAATATGCAGTTCATGATGATCTGTCAGTTCAATTTGTTTCAATATTTGTTTGATGCCGTCTTCATTATGCCCCACATCAAGAACGATAAGCGGATGCTCATGAATAATATCCCAGCGTCCATGCAAGCCGGTTAGTTTTTTTACCTGTTCTAATGCCTTACGAATATGGTTTTCCTGAATATTCCATCCTTTTTGCTGTAGTTGTGAACAGGCCTCCAATACCGTCAATAGGTTTTTTGTTTGGTAGATTCCTGGCAGATCCAGGTGATAAACACGGTGATCTGTTTTATGATCTTCGGCCACTTCAACGATCAATTCATGTTTTTCCCATTTCCACTCAGTGGCTTGTCTTTTTTTTGAAGCAATAAAAATCGGAGATTTTTTTTCAGCAGCTACTTTTTCAAAAACCGGTAGCGATTCTTTTATTGTTTCTCCTATGATTACGGGAACGTTTTGTTTAATAATTCCCGCTTTTTCTTCGGCAATTTTCTCCAGGCTATCGCCTAATATGTTCATGTGATCCCAACCAATATTAGTGATGACGGATAACTCAGGAGTGATAATATTCGTACTGTCTAATCTTCCTCCTAATCCTGTTTCTATGATAGCCATATCACATTTCTGTTGCGCAAAATAATCAAAGGCCATAGCAACCGTGATCTCAAAAAAACTGGGTTCGATCTTTTCAATCAGGGGATTGATTCGTTGTGTAAAATCAATAACAAATTCCTGGCTTATCATCTCATCATTAACTCTTATCCTTTCCCGGAAATCTTTTAAATGGGGTGAAGTGTAAAGCCCCGTTTTATATCCGGCAGTTTGCATGATGGCGGCCAGCATATGACTAACAGATCCTTTACCATTGGTGCCGGCAATATGAACGGATTTAAATTTTGTTTGCGGTTCACCAAGCGAGGTACATAAATGTATAGTATTAGTTAGATCTTCTTTGTATGCGGCTGTGCCTATGCGGCTGAACATTGGGAGCCGGGTATAGAGATACTCAAGTGTTTGCTGGTAGTTCATGCAATTAAGTGCTTTGCTTTTTAAGCAAAATTAGTTTTAATATAAGCCATAAAATAGCCACTCCCATTATGACTGTACCTGTAATTAAAATCAAATCAGCATTTATCCAATGTAATATTTTGATCATAGCCCCAATAATTCTTATTAGGAAACCAAAAAGGAGCAAGGCCAAAGGCCATTTAAAAGGATATAGTGTATTCCTCATAGATAAGTTTGTTTTGATGCGATGATACTTTGGTAGGTGGAATAGTTTTCTTCATCAAAACAAACGAAATATACTTTTGGAAGAGCCGGGTTATTTTGAAGTAGATCCAAAACAGTTTTGATGGCGATAGCGGCAGCAACTTTTTTAGGATAACCATAAATGCCCGTGCTTATATTGGGAAATGCAATGCTTTCTATTTTATTCTCTAAAGCAAGATGCAGACTATTCCTGTAGCAATTGGCTAATTTTTCCGCTTCATTGTTTTTACCGTTGTTCCAAACAGGGCCAACCGTATGTATCACAAATTTTGCTGGTAAGTTGCCAGCGGTTGTTATAACGGCTTCGCCTGTTTTGCAACTGCCTTGTTTTGCTATTATTTTTCTGCAATCTTCGAGTATCGCAGGGCCGCCAGCCCGGTGAATAGCACCATCAACGCCACCACCGCCCATTAAGGATGAATTGGCCGCATTTACAATGGCATCCACTTTTTGTTTTGTAATATCTCCTTGTATAAGGAAGATTTTTTCCTTCATTAAACAAAATTAGTGGAAACAATAATGCCACATCAAATGATGCGGCATCCGAGAAGATTTAAATAAACTAAACGATTTGTAGTTTTTGTTTTTTTGCCACGGATCCACGGACTTTCATCAATGAATCCGTGGCTTATAATTTTTTCACTCTATCCATTCACCCTGAAGTTGAACTGTACGGTCACCGTTGATTCATGATCAGATTTATTAAACTTAATATTTCTCAGGTACTGAACAATGGCTGTTCTGTATGCCGAGCTGGTAGAGGAAGATCCTCTTGCAAAATTTTCAAATACACCTACGCCATCAGGTGATACTTTGATATCTGCATATATAGTTGCTTTTGCAAGATCACCTTCAAAGGAATAACTGGAAACAATTCTGCGGTCACCTCTTGTTACTCTTGGGCCAACACCACTACCTGTTCCCGATCCATTTCCACCGCCAGAACCTGTTCCGCTTCCACCACCTGTGCCACTGCCTCTTCCTACACCACTGCCGGTGCCACTACCGCCTGCTCGGTCATAATTCTCTGCTGCACCACCACCTGTACTATTTCCACCAGTCGTTTTTCCCAACACCGCTTTTGGCTTTGCTGGAGCCGGAGGAAGGGGATCTGGTTTAGGAGGAGTTTTTACTACCGATTTATTCTCATTTATTTTCGTAGCCGTAGGCTTGGGATTATCAGGTTTTAAAATGGCAGGCGTTGTTTTTTCTATTGGATCTTCTTCAATGTCTTTAGCATCATCTTCAGTACCAGGTTGCTGCGGAGCTGAAGCCGTTCCTCTTTCTCCAATAGCCTGAACAGGATTGCCGCCACCACCGCCACCACCGGCCTGTTTAATTTCTATAGGCGGCTCTTCGGGAAGATTCAATTCAACCATTACACCTTCATCGGGTGGTGGTGGTATAATCACAGGAAGTGTCCATGTCCAAAAGAACATAAGCAATAACAACAGCCCGGCAAATCCGGCAGTTATCATAGTTGCCCGTGTATTTTTCCTGGCTTCAAATGATGCAGACATAGCGTAAGCGTTATTCATACAAATCTACGTTTTGATAAATACAGGCGGTAAGGATACTTCTTCACACCTGTGTATTAACGATGCAAAGGTTGTACAACTTGCATAAGCATCGTTGTATGAAATGTTAATTTTAAGCAAATGAAACATCAAATTTATCTTTTATAACAGCTTAAATTCTCCTGTTAACCATTTTGTGGAGAACCAGCTACATTCATTTTTTTTGTTGTTTGTTATCTACTCTGTTAAAAGAAGCTACCTGATTTTCTACTATTAAAAAATTACCCCCGGTAATGTTTTTGGGATACAACAGGATAGCCTTGATTTCAAAAAAGAAGGAAGAATAAGAGTGTTTTTTGTTTTCCACAATTTTTCTTGTTGGTAATGTTTTTGGTTTACTCTTAAAAATTATTCATTCATAAAACAATAATTATGAAAAAAAACTTTTTAGGAAGAACTAGTTTTTTTGCTTCTGTTGCCGGTGTTGCTATTGCGGGAATGCTGGTATTGTCATCCTGTGATAAAGACGATGATGATAAGGATGTAAAGGGTGCAAAATATTCTTTGTCGGGTACAGCATCAGGTGCGCAGGAAGTACCGGCTGTAACAACAACAGCGAGTGGAACGCTTACAGGATCTTATGATACGGTTTCAAAATCTTTAATTTATTCTATCAGCTGGACTGGATTATCCGGCGATGCAACGATGGCTCATTTTCATGGGCCTGCATTGGCAGGTGAAATTGCTCCACCCATTGAAACGCTGACAATAACTACGAATGGTATGGCAGGTACTGCTACGGACACCCTCACAGCATCAGCAGCGTTGCATAGTGCGTTGATGGCAGGAAAAGTATATTACAATGTACACACTGCCGCCCATCCGGATGGAGAGATCCGTTCGCAGGTTAATGTAGCGCAATAGCAGAGTAATAGTTTGGATTATTGCAGCATTTAATAAGCAAGACCAGGTTTAGTATTAAATAAACCCGGTCTTGCTTATTCATTAAATTAAACAGCCTGCGAATTATTTCTTTTTGACATTTTCAAAAACCTGCTTAGCAGAAAAACGGAAGCAAGCGTAAGGCCGGTAATAAGACCAAGCCAAATCCCGGAAGCTCCCATATTAAAAGTAAAACCCAATACATAACCAAGTGGCAGACCAATGACCCAGTAAGCAATGGCAATAAGTATTGTGGGAAATTTTACATCTTTAATTCCACGCAATAAACCAGCGCCTATTGCTTGCGTACTATCTGATATTTGAAATACAGCGGCGAACAACAATAACAATCCGGCCATTTGAAGTACTTCTGCATTATCATTAAAAAGAGTTGGCAACTGGTGACGGAATACAGCGAAAGCGATAGCACAAAAACTACCGTATAACAAGGCAACCACTAAAGTGCTTTTCCCGATCGTAGCAATTTTTGACCAATCAGAACGGCCAAAGGCATTACTGACACGTATCGATCCGGCCTGTGCTAATCCCATTGATACCATAAACGTAAATGATGCGCAACTCAATGCGATCTGATGCGAAGCCTGTGCGACAGCGCCAATGGTACCGATTATAATTCCTGAAACAGCAAAAGCTCCCGCTTCCATTCCAATCTGCAAACTGCTTGGAATGCCGATATGTAGCAACTCCCTCAACGTTTTCTTACGAAGTTTCCACTGCCTGCTGCTCACGGCGATATATTTACGGAACGTCGTATGCTTAAGAATGATAAGACCCAATACGATAAACATGATGGAACGGGTAATCAATGTGGCCCATCCCGCACCAATTAATTCCAACCTTGGAAAACCCCAGTTACCATATATCAAAAGCCAGTTGAGCAATATATTTACAGGCATACCGGCTAATGAAATAAGCATTGCGGTTCTTGTAAATTCCAGGCCATCGGTAAATTGTTTCAATGTCATGAACAACAACATCGGGATAATTGAAAAACCCATTAATTGCATAAAAGGAAGAGCCAGTTGTACCACTTCAGGATCCTGTCCTAAATGCAGTAATATATTTTTTCCAAATACCAATGATAAAGAAATGATGATAGCTGTAATGGCGCAAAGAATAAATCCATTAAAAAAATAATGCGAAACTAATTGTGCATCCCGGCGGCCATGTGCCATTGATACCATTTGTGAAACAGAAATCGTCATGCCTATTCCCAATACAAATGGAATATTCATAGCATTAACAACTAATGCGGCAGCTGCCAATTGCTTGTAACTGATTGCACCCACCATAGCAGTGTCAATAATGTGCAAAGCCATTTGAGCCAGTTCTCCAATAATAATTGGTAATGCTAAGTTTATGGTTTTGGACGCCTCAGCCCGCATAATAAATGTGATTGTAAAAAAGGAAGCGAAGGTAGGGAAGATTGAAGCCCAAAATTTAACCAAAAAAGATAGTGTCAGTTTCTGGAAATTTCACGCTGCGGCGCACGAACAATTTTGATTTTCAAACTATGACTATTCGCGGCGATCGCTGCGAGAAATACACATTGACACCATCAAAAACGGGTCAGTTAAATTCGTGTTTTTGAATTTATCCCCGTGTCTGGCAATAGCTCTATTGTTCGTGATAAATTAATGATGAGCAAAATCCATTTCAAACCTGCCCTTGATGCGTTCTATCGGGGGATTGAAGTAGCCATATTTTAGATCAGGAAATTCTTCACGGATCAGTTCCTGCAATTGTTTTACACCCATGAACTCGCCCGTATCCGTTACACCTATTTTGCCAAGATACCAATCGGGATCAATATTGAAATTGCGCCACTGGATCATTTTAAGCCCGGTTGTTTTGATCAGCTTGCGCAATGCTTCATATTCCGCTACACTATCCGTCATACCGGGGAAAACAAAATAGTTGATAGATGTCCAGCCACCAAATGAGTTGACTACTTTGAGGCTTTCAACAATATCATCAAAATCATAATTGTTGGGACGATAGTAAGGCATATAAACTTCACGCCGTGCGGAGTTGGTGCTGACACGGATTGAATCCAAACCTGCTTCACACAATATCTTTACGGCATCTGGTTTCGATCCGTTGGTATTTATATTGATACTTCCTTTAGATGTATGCTTTCTTATTTCAGTAATGGCATCACGGATGGTTTCCCACATCAGCAGCGGCTCGCCTTCACATCCCTGGCCAAAGCTGACAATAGGATAGGGAGCTGTTTCTAAATGCGGCACTGTATATTCTACAATTTCTTCCGGTGTAGGTTTGAATCTTAACCTGTCTTGTGTGGATACTATTGTTTCTTCATCCGGTTGTAATGAGATACAACCAACGCAATTAGCATTGCAGGCCGGTGATGCCGGAATAGGGCATTCCCATCTGCCCAAAAAATAATTCCGTGCAGCGGGACACTGATAAGTCAATGCGCAATTATTGGCGAGATGATCAACCAAACGATTATGAGGGTATGCTTTCAATAATTGCTTTACTCCCTGTTCCACTTTTTTCTGATCATAACCTTCGCAATCCTGTCTTATATCTTGTTCGATCCTTGTAGCAGGAACATAGAATTTATCATCCAACCATCCTGCGGCTGTATAACAAAACAGGGGAAGGGTAGGAGCATCGGGTTCTGCTTCATAGGCCGCCAGGTAAAAACCAGTGTGTGCCGGCGGAATAAAAGCGGCAACAGCCCAACCTTTTTCACAAAGCCGCATTTCACCGGTTTCGACATCAATACCAATTCCTTTGCGACCAGGCAATTCATATAATGAACCTCCATCGGGTAATTCTATCCAATCCTCTTCAGGAACAGGTAATGCATCCCAGCCGCTACGGCCGGTTGTATATAATGAGGTGTCTTCAAAAATGTTTCCTTTTCCGTCGGAATAAAGAATATATGGAGATTGAGTCGGCGTCATAAAAGTAAAAGGTCAAAAGTCAAATTAACAACACATAAGCTTATCAGATAGTTTTATCTGCAAGCTTCAAATAATTTATGCAAAAGTCGTTAAATTCCTGTTCATTCAGGGCATTATCGTCATCTACATTAATTTCTGCTTGTGCAAGCTTATTATTTTTAAAATCAATGGTTAGCAAACCACCTTTCAGAATAAGATTATTTAAATCATTCCAGCCAACGATTTTTTTAGGAAAAGATGGATAAATAATCCCGTCTTCACTGATTGCTACCGCCAACCGCCGGGTGGAAATAGTATAGACAATAAACAACAATGCATTGATGACTGCGTGCCAATAAAATCCCATGAACAACCAGGTGACGATAATAAACCCGAAGACTGGTTTGAACTGATTTTTTATTTTATTATATAATACTTGCAAAATGAAAATGATAAGCAATACCACAGATCCTGCGATTGAATATAATATGCTTTTTGCCGATCCTGAAATACCGATATATATAAAAGCAAAAAAATTTAAA
>CAMLEX010000240.1 GCA_946479055.1 uncultured Bacteroidota bacterium
TGCATATTAGCCATCGCCAACTGCCTGTATTCCTCATTACCTGTAGCTGCAAAAGCCTTAGTGCAGGCGGTATTCATCAATGCATTCCATCCCAAAATAATTTTATCATCCAGAGATGGCCGGATTCTCTCACTTCGTTTTTCTAATAGTCTTGCCTTCCCTTTATTTAGTATTTTCTTCAGCTCTTTTAGATCAATATTATTCTCTGATGCAAAAGATTCAAGTTCCTTTTTTACTCTTAAAATATTTTTTCCTTCCCAGTTACCATTTTCAGAAATATCATAATAGTTACAAAAAACCTGCGCATCTTTTCCAAGTAATGATTCGATTTCCTCCTTCTGCCATACATAAAATTTACCTTCTTCTCCCTCACTGTCCGCATCCAGTGCTGAATAAAATCCTTTCTGCGGATGGAGCATTTCTCTTTGAACAAATTCCATTGTTTCTTCTATTACCTCTTTGTACCGCTCTTGCCTTGTCAATTGAAATGTTTCGCTGATTACTGAAAGCAACAGCGCATTATCATAGAGCATTTTTTCAAAATGGGGGGCCAGCCATTCCGTATCTGTTGAGTAACGGGCAAAACCTCCACCTACCTGGTCATAAATGCCTCCTTCAATCATTTTATCTAAAGACAATAAGGCTTGCCGCAAAGCAGTTCCATCCTTATCAGAAGATTCTGAAGACCCCGGAAATTGGATGCTATCTACGTAATGAAACCGTAATAAAAATTGAATAGAAAATGTTTGCGGAAATTTAGGTGCCTTGCCAAAACCACCCCACTCTTTATCAGCATTCCTCATGATATTTTCAAAGGCCAAATCGTATTTTTCTTTTGAAAAAAATTGCTGCTGATCGCCTGGCTTTTGAAGCCCGAAAGAATTGGATTGAATTAAATGCGATGTAAGATTTTCCGCTTGTGCATCAATTTCATTTCTTCTTTCATTGAATGCCTGAACAACTCCTTCCAGGGTTTCTTTCCACGAAGCACGATTATAGGCTCTGACCGGAGGAAAATAAGTGCCGCCAAAAAAAGGTTTTGCGTCGGGTGTAAGAAAAACATTGAGCGGCCATCCACCGCTACCCGTCATAGCCTGAACAGCATCCATATAAATATGATCCAGGTCTGGTCTTTCTTCCCGATCTATTTTGATATTAACGAAGTGTTCATTCATCAATTCAGCGGTTGATTCATCTTCAAAACTTTCCCTTTCCATCACATGGCACCAATGACAGGCCGCATATCCAATGCTGATAAGTATTGGTTTATTTTCCTGTTTCGCTTTTTGCAATGCTTCTTCGCTCCATGGAAACCAGTCAACTGGATTATGAGCATGTTGAAGCAGGTATGGGCTGGTTTCCTCACTAAGTTTATTACTGTACTTATGCATAAGTCAAAGTTCGATGAATGAGATTGCCTGGAAAAGAAAAAGGGCACCGTTTTGTAAGTGCCCTTGAAAATATTTTTAATGGGGATTTATTTCTTTTTGACGGTTTCTGCCAGGAATTTATCAAGCGCAGCTACCATGCTCTGAGCCTGGGGTTGCGGAGCTTTAATATCTAAAGTTAACCCCGCCTCTTCAGCCGCTTTTGAAGTATTACCGCCAAATGCGCCAATAACAGTTCCGTTTTGTTTGTATTTAGGGAGGTTATCAAACAAGCTTTTTATCCCACTTGGAGTAAAAAAGCAAATAACATCATAATGATTTTTTGCAAGCAACTCTTTTACATCGTTACTCTGTGTCCTGTACATAAAAGCAAGTGCAAACTCACAATTATTAGCTTTCAGCCAGTTTACAATTTCATTATCCTGCTGATTTTCTGAACATACATAAAGGAACTTTTCATTGCCTTTATGTTTATTGATCACATCAAACATGCTTTTATTGGTACCATCAGCACCATAAAAGACTTTTCGCTTACGATATAAAATGAATTTTTGTAGATAAAGTGCCACCGCTTCAGTAATGCAGAAATATTTAGTATCCTGGGATACATTGACCTTCATTTCATCACACGTGCGAAAAAAATGGTCAATGGCATTGCGGCTGGTAAACACCACCCCTGTATAGTTAGGAATGTCAATCTTTTGCTTACGAAAATCCCTGGCCGGAATACCTTCCAAACGAATAAATGGTTGAAAGTCCAGTTCAAGGCTGTATTTTCTTGAAAGTTCAAAGTACGGTGACTTATCACTTTCAGGCCTCGGTTGAGTGATCAGGATCTTATTTATCGTTCTGGCCGGACTCTCATCGGCCTTTGTAACCCCATTTTTTACCATGTGTGGTGCGGCTAAAGTTGAGGCAAAGCTATGCCTTTATAATTAGAAAAAGAATAGTAAAAGCTTGTAAATCAACAATAGGGGAGCAATTTCAAAGGCACATAAGTATAAAAAGAAGTGAAAAAGGTTGAATCTGACCTCATTACGAATAGCAGCAAAACCTAAAATAAACCGATACAATAGCAATCCGCCGACGCAACACCAGGACAATACGAGGGCTACAGAATACATTACACTATCTGTAAATCCCAGCAAAGCAAGAAAAGGTAAAAGAGAAATTCCGATGACCTTATTAATTATAAAGACGATAAAGATATAAGAATCGGCCGCTTTTTTCATGTTGAAAAGCCAGCCACATATAATTAACCCTACAAACTTGACCAGGTAAATAATTGAAAGTCCTAAACAGCAATAGAGGTACAATAACCAAAAATTATCGACTGGAGTAAAATTGAAATAGTGCAATAATAGATTAGCATATAACCCGGCGCTAGCCACAAAAAAACCATTGAACATTAAAGAAGGGAGTGGCGTTTGCATGAGCTGTTCCCTTATTTGTCTTTGCTTCAGCGTAGTGCGGAAGAATACACGGAACAAATCAGTGAAATATTTAGCAAATGCCAACTTAAACAGCGCAAAAATGATGACTAATGCGGTTATTACATAAAAAAGCAGCTCTTTGCCTTTAAATTCTTTTCTGTCAGATCGCGGTGATACGGCTTTTGCATTAAAATTAAAATAAGGATGCCGTTCCAAAATTTGTTTCTGTAAAGGCATATTACTAACTGCTTGCCACAAAGTGTCTGTTCCGATAGGTTTTTTTGACACAGAGTCGTTTGTTAGCTGCACTATTGCTGAATCTTTTTTATAAAGATTATTATCAATGATCGACAAAGAATCGGTGACCGGAGAAATTGTTGTATCTATAGCGGATTGGGCTGAACCTGGCAGAGATACAGAAAGAAGAAAAATAAATAAACAAAAAAAACGCAGCAAGTAAAATTGATTGAATTGCAAAAATAACAGGCGATGAACAATTTAGACGTAAAATCAGTAAATCATTTCAACATTCAAAATATTTGACACTTTTAAAAATAATTGACAAAGCCAAAGTGTATCTTAGACTGTCTTAAATTAAATTCAAGATCACTTCGCTTGCCGACAGCCCAAGCCAGGTTGAATATCCCAACTTTTGTTTCAAAAGCCAGGCCTAACCCTGTTCCGAAGTAAGTATAACTTACATCAATGTTCTGGCTATTATTACGGCCCCAGCCGCCATCTGTGAAAGCATAAAAATAGGAGTTTTGACCAACAAGATATCTAAATTCAGCAGTACCAATTGCAAACTGGGACAAGTATTGACTTTCTTCATCAAATCCCCTCAGTAATTTGTAGCCGCCTATTTGAAAAAGTTCATTTCGAAATGTATTGCCACTTTGAAAAAATCCGCCATTGATGCCCATTTTTATCGTACTTCTGTTTTGACGGCCAAGTGGAAAATATCTTGCAGCAGACACCTTGGTCCGAAGCTGGTAAGTTTTCAATTTTATCGTATCATATAAAGAGCCGAACTCAAAGGAAGGATTACCGGGATCTTTCAATTCAATTATCTCGTTATTTTTTTTGATCTTTTTTGTACCCACTGATGTTATAATCCGAAATTCATTTCCTTTTGTAGGGTTAAGCCGGTAGTTAGTATTATTGTATTCATAATCCACTCCCACATTTACTGCACCAACATCCGCTTCGTCAGGCAAACGATAATTCTGTAAAATGAAATTTTTATTAATGCCGTTTACAACGGTCTGAGTTCGTTGTACAAACAATTTTCCTGATTGATTAACATTTAAAATATACTGTGCACCTAATTGAAAATTTACATTGAGAAACGTACTGTCCTTACGAAACATATCGAAAGCAAAATCAAGGCCCACAGGCGTATTGAAGAGATAGGGATGTTGATAAATGATATTCAACCTCGGTGATTTTACCTGTAATTGTTGCCAGTTCAAACCAATTGTTTCGCCAGCTCCTAATGCATTTTTTAAATTCAAATTAGCCTCCCCGGTTATTAATATTTTTTTGGAAGACAACTGATCGTTATTAGGCAAAAACCCAACCAGCACATTTACCTGGCTGCTTCTTTTTGGTTTTAGATACATTTCCAGTGTAGAGCCTGTTCCCAGCCAAACAAGTTTTGAAGGATATTCTTCTTCCACATAAGCAAGTTCACGCATTCTCTTGCTGACACGCAACAGTTTTTCTTTATTGAAAAGGCTGCCATTTCGTATGTCAAGGTATCGTTGCAAAAACTCATTGGCGATTTTTACCTCGCCCAATATCCTAATGCTGTCAATTTTATATGAAGGCCCTTTTTCTAATTTCAGTTGTGCCCATACCTTCCCGCTATCCAATTGTAAACTGTCTAAATAAACTTTTGCGAAAGGGTGGCCATTGTTCTCCATATAACCCAAAATCTTTTCCTGCCATTGTTTCACCTCAAGAAAATCCATTGGCTTATCCGTAAATATTTTATTCCTCCATCCTATTGCCTGCAAAACCGAAGGGTCAATTTGACTTGCATCAAGCTGTGTCCACGCATACCTGTCACCGGCATATAAAACTATCCGGGCAAAAGCGGAATCATAGTGTATGCTATCCAAAGAAGCTGTGACATATCCTTTTGACTGCAGGTATCCGGGTAATTGATTGATATAATTTACACACTCATTCCGGGTTGTAAATTTTGTTTTCGCGTCTAACATGGAAATAAGGAAAGCTGAATCTTTATCAACACTCCTGATATGAAGCGGGTAATTATTTTGCCCAATAGCATTAATACAAATTACCAACAGAACAAGAACCGATATTTGCAGTCTTAATTTTAGCATGTTGGATCAACTTTCACAGATACCGGTTGTTAATAGATTGATTAAAAAATAAAAATATTCATTAAATCACAAATAGGATTGAGCGGCATTTATATTCATATCCCTTTTTGCAAACAGGCTTGCCATTATTGCAATTTTCATTTTTCTACTTCTTTGCGGTATAAAAACGAATTAATAGCTGCTTTATTGAAAGAAATAGAAATCTCTGCTTCCCCTGAACTAATTAACCCAGATATTATCGAAACCATCTATTTTGGCGGAGGCACTCCTAGCTTGTGTACCAGGGGTGAAATACAAAGCGTTATTGAGAAAATTCATTCTTTTTATAAAGTGTCTCCTACCGCTGAAATAACATTTGAAGCTAATCCTGATGATATTAACACGGAAAAGCTAAACAACTGGAAAATGGCCGGTATTAATCGTCTCAGTATTGGTATTCAAAGTTTTTTTGAGGAGGACCTGCAGTGGATGAACAGGGCACATAATGCAAAGCAGGCAATTGACAGTTTACAGATGGCAGTTGATAGCTTTGACAATATCACCATCGATCTTATTTATGGCACACCAGGACTAACGGATGAAAAATGGAAATTAAATGTAGAGAAAGCCATTTCACTAGGCATTCCACATATTTCCTGCTATGCATTAACTGTGGAGCCAAAAACGCCTTTACAAAAACTCATTCAACAACATAAAACAGAGGATATAGATCCTGACAAACAATCCCACCAATTTTTACTACTGATGCAATGGCTGGAGCAGGCGGGCTATGAGCACTATGAGATTTCCAATTTTGCAAAACCCGGTTTTCGCAGCCGTCATAATTCATCTTATTGGCAGGGGAAAAAATATCTTGGCTTTGGCCCTTCTGCCCATTCCTTTGATGGAAATGCCAGGTGGTGGAATATTGCCAACAATAACAATTATATAGATTCTATCAACAAAGGGATCATTCCTTTTGAAAAAGAAGAATTAACGGCAACCCAAAAGCTGAATGAATCTATCATGATCTCTTTGCGAACAACAGAAGGCCTGAACCTCTCTAAAATAAACGAAACTAAGGGTAATGAGCTGAAAGCTGCAAGTAAGAAGTATATTGAAAATGGCCTTGCAAAACTTGAGAATAATTTTTTGCGGCTGACACAGGAAGGCAAACTATTAGCAGATGGCATAGCCGCCGACCTCTTCTTTACAGATTAATGATGTTGGCGACGGTGTTTGTACTTTTTGTACATCTCGCCTATAATTACAGAAGCGATCATTATTAAAATTGCTGCGGGGCCAAAGCCGTGGTACGAAAGTGGCATATACTTGTTTTATTCATCAGACCAATACCTCTTCTATACGTTTAAATCCATCCGCCGGTTTAACATTTTCCCATAATATTTTGTAAATAGTTTCTGCTATAGGCATAGGAGCTTCTACTGATTTGTTAATATTATAAATACATTTTGCGGCATTGTATCCCTCTGCCACCATGTTGAGCTCTAATTGAGCTGCTTTTACTGAGTAGCCTTTACCTATCATATTGCCAAAGGTCCGGTTGCGGCTATATAAAGAATAACAGGTTACCAGCAGATCGCCCAGGTAAACTGATGCTGCATAATTGGGAGTACGGCGATGAGTAATAGGATCTTCTCCTTCATGTTCACCTACAACAATATGTTCAGCTCCGAATTCTTTTAAAAATTCAGCCATCTCATCAGCACTATTGGCTATGTATACGCTTTGAAAATTATCACCATAGTCAAGGCCATGAGCAATTCCTGCACCCAACGCATATATATTTTTTAAAACCGCTGCATATTGCACACCCAGTATGTCATGGTTTATAACTGTATTAATATAGCTGGTCGAAAAATAGGACGCTATTTCCGAAGCAGTCGTTACATCCAGTCCGGAAAAAGTAAGATAAGATAATTTCTCAGCAGCTACTTCTTCCGCATGACAAGGTCCAAGAACTGCGAAATAATTTTCCAGCGGGAAGTTGAATTTTTGCTGCAAATAATAATTAAGTAAAATATTTTGTTCCGGCAGGATACCTTTTACAGCTGATACAATTTTTTTGTCTTCCAGGTCTTTTGGTTGCAAATGTCCCATACTTTGTTCAATATAAGCGGAAGGAATTCCGATAATA
>CAMLEX010000241.1 GCA_946479055.1 uncultured Bacteroidota bacterium
GACCACCGAGATCTACACTCTTTCCCTACACGACGCTCTTCCGATCTTATAAAATGTTCTAAAAGGCTTTTTTTTGATTCTTAACTTACCACCTTGTTCTGCGGTAATTGTTACTTGTGATGGCACACCGTTCTCTCTCTCGGCACTGACCAGGAAAGCTCCCGGCGCTCTTAAGGTTTTGAATGAAACATTTTTCCAGCTGTCGGGCATTGCAGGAAATAGTTCAATTACTCCATTACGGGTTTGCAATAACAATTCATGTACGCCCTGTGCAAAAGCAAAATTGCCTTCCAGCGTAAATGGCCGGTATGTAAAGGAGGAATACTCACCACCTTTCTGATCACCATTCAGATGAAAACTATTGGGTGAACAAAAATTGGAAGCAAATATTTGTAATTGTTTTACTGCTTTATCCGCTTGTCTCGCTCTTGCATAAATTGACGCCATCCAGCTGAATGAATAGCCGCACCACTGCTTTGTACCTTTTTCTTCAATTTGTTGTATAGATTTTTCAATTATTGTTTTATCCTTTTCATTATCACTATCCAGAATACATAGGGGGTAAATAGCCATATAAGGAGACATATGCCTGTGTGAAGCATCTAAATTCTGGCCGGGTGCAACAGTAAGACCAGTTTCATTTGTATCCAGCTCCGGAAGTGTCATTTCCATACCGATCCATTCATTGGGTCTCCTGTCGCAAGCAGTCGCTGCTACTTCAGTTCCAAAATCATAAAAACCTTTGATCAACGAGAGATCATAATTGGTCATGTTACTAAACCATGCTTTGATGCTATTATCGTTGTACTCGGGGCTTGAACTCAACTGTAGTTTAGCCTTATTATTTTTGTCTCTTTCGTTGTTCAGCATCTCAGCTATATATCTTTCAACTTCATTTAAATAGACATAGCATTTTTCTTTTAAAAAATTTTTGTCCATGCTATACTTCCACTGCCAGTAAAAATGTTGTGCTAACCATGCGGCAGTTGTCGGCGACATTGAATATTGTATCCAACCTCCCATTTCTTTACCACTGATTGTTGTTACTCCGGGAACATTTAATCCATCTATACCGAAATATCGTTTCGTCCAATCTTTATTTACATCTTTTACTTTCCAAAGCCAATTGGTATAGGATGAAGTAAGATCAAGATGATTGCCTGTATAACCGGGCCAGTAACTTAATTGTGTATTCAAATCATGATGAAAATCACCTTTCCAGGGTGGCAGGTTGCCGTTATCGGCTGTCCATATTGCCTGTAAAGAAATGGGTGGTGTATTGCTTCTTGCTACGCAGGCAAACTTGTACATTTCAAGATAGTATTGCTTTTCCAATTGCTTATCCGGCAATGATACAGATGAACGGCTCCAGTAATCATTCCACCATTTACTATGTGATGGCCAACCGGTTGGTTCTTTTACTTTAAAATCGGGATCCTGTAATTGAGCCTTGTTATTATTTGTAATAGTCCATTGACCGATCAATTTATTACCCGGCAGCTCGTACCATTTCACTAACACTTCATAATAGTTTCCTTTCCACGTGGGCTGGTGATACCGGATACTATTATGTGTTCTTGTTATTACTCCTTTTTTATAACCCAATCTTTCCAATCCGATGCCTTCAACACTATTACCAGTTGTTCCGGTTTTTCCTGTATTATAATCAGGGATGATCATTTCAGGAGTTATATTTAACTGCGGAATATTTTCAAAACCAAAATATCCTATATTGTTAGTAGCATGAATATAATTCCTGAATACAATTCCATTCTCAAATTTGATCTCCGATAATCCTGTTTTAATATCAAGTTCATTTGAAATAACTTTCCCGATTTTTACCAGGTCAAATTCCAATGCCGCTCCGGGAATTTTAGTAGGGGCCGGATATTTTTCATACGGCTCGTCTCCAACTTTCTGTACAGTATCATATTGCCCTTTCTTTACCTGGTTTACCACCCAGCTAAATTTTAATTTATCAATTTCAGGCATAGGCCGATCGTCCCAAAGATCAACCCGATCCAAAGACAGTCTTATTTTATTATTTTTTTGCCATATTAAGGCTCCGATCCAGCCATTTCCTAATGGAATGGCTTCATCCCAGCGTTTAGCCAATGAATCAAAAACAAGATTATGTTCTGCTTTGGGCTGAGCCTGTAAACAATAGCAATTAAAAAAAACAATTGCTATAATCGAATATAGAGTCCTGTTGATTGGCATTTTATTTTTTTGGTGGTTCAACTTCTGTTGTATCTGTCGCCAGTGTTTTAACTACATATTTTCCTGAGTCTATACTCGTAGCAGGAAATGTTTTTTTCAAAATGATCCAGTCTTTATCGATCACCCCGGTATGATAGAGATACAAATTTTTCAAACTTTTTAATTTATTCAACTGAAGTATTCCTTGTGCAGAAACTTTTGTACCCACCAAATTCAATGATTGCAATTGTTGCAACGATTGCAGTTTTGTCAATCCCTTGTCGGTGATATTGGTGTTTCTAAGGTTTAAACGTGTAAGTGTTGAAAGCTTTGCAATTTCATCCATTGCCTCATCGCTGATAGCAGCATTATCAAGTTTTAACCAAACTATTTGTTTCTTTAAAGGTTCCAGTAATTTCACTAATGTATCGGCGGCCGGACCTGCTGTAACAAAACTGATGGATAAATAATTACTGTTTTTTGCCACAGGGATCACTACCACTCCCGCATCTTTTAAACGCTTAACACTGGCTTCATCAGGTTTTACCACGGGAACACCAGGTACATCTGTTATCGCATTTTCTAGATCTGAGGAACCGGATTGCAATGCCAGCAAAACAGGTTTTATCTTTTCTGTCTGCGGCAGGTCTTTTACTTTCTTGTTGAAATCAGCGCCGGTATTGATCCACCAATGCAATAAAGAAATTTCGCCGGGTGTCAACTGTTTTTTTTCTTTTGGCGGCATATGATCTTCATCACTCAATGGTAGCAGCATTCGTTCAATCATTTCGCTTTCATCCGCTTTTCCGGCTTCAATGACCTTACCATCTTTTCCACCTTTTAAAATATATTCCTGCTGATCTAAGCGAAGTTTACCTTTTTGTTTATTGGCTCCATGACAGTTATAGCATTTTGCCTGCAACAATGGTTGCACCACATCAGCATACAAAGTTGCTTCCTGGATATTGGGAATAGGTTTCATGACTACTCCTTTTTCATCTTCACTGTTTAAGCCTTCAGTGAGATAATCCGAACCATGTGTTAATGATCCACCTAAATGACCTGTTATAGTTATAAGAACGGTAATGCCAAAAGAAAATAGACGGGCAGCTTTTTCTCCAATTGATAATTTATACAATAGGTATAATACTAACGAAGCAATTGCTACAAAAATTCCCATCCACTGATGACGGCCTACCAATTGCCCATCATAATCACCACTAAGAGAAAGCATATAACCACTGATACAGGAAAGCGCAGCGCCTATTACTCCCCAAAAAAACATCACAGGAATAGCTGGTTGTAAAACAGTAAACCTGTTGTTAATAGTAAGGATCTGGAAGAAACAGGCCAATAGTAAAATACCAATGGGTAAATGAACAAGCACCGGGTGAAATCGACCGATAAGATCAGGAATGGATAGAAGCATAATGTGAAAGCTATGAGCTTTGAGCTGCGAGCTATGAAACTTACAGATTCAAAGAGAGTTTTTATTTATTAAGTTTAGTCATAAAGCTTATAAGCATCTTTTGTTCTTCATCAATACCTTTCAGCATTTCATTCCTCAGTCCTCTCTCTCCATAATTTACAGCTTCAGCGATTAATAATTGGGTTTCTAATTCAAATGTTGAGCCTAATGAAATTTCAATAAGACGATTATAGTCTTTTTCGCTGCTTCTGCTACTTCCTTCAGCTATATTAGAAGGAAAGGAAATGGCAGCTTTTGTAATCTGGGAAGAGATGCCATATTTTTCTTCTCTTGGAAAGGTAGAAATGAGCTTAAAAGAATTAACTGCAATTTGAAATCCTTTCTGCCAGATTTTTAGTTCTTTAAAATTTCTCATGAATAAAGTTTTCGAAGTGTAATAATTACGGTTTTAAACGACCAAAAGCTCGCAGCTCATAACTCAAGGGTCACAGCTACACTCCATATCTTTTTCTAAGCAATTTCATCATATGCACATTGATAGCCCATTGATCCGCTACAGGCTGTTTGGTATATGGCAATGTCGGCATATAGTCGGGCGGGCCAAATTCGGTAAGGATCGTCATCCGTTCTCCGTTCTTCTTTTTTCTTTCAGCTACTTTATCCCACCAATCGAAATGTTGTTTTACTGCGGCTTCCCATTCCGGTGCACGAGGATCGTTTACCTGCGGCCCTTCCGGGTGACCGATACGGGCATGAATATGTTCTGTTCTTTCCAATGCCATGTCGACCGTTTCTTTCTGATCGGCTAACATACTCTCGTGTACATTGCACCAATGAGATACATCGAAAGTGAGTTTTAACTGCGGATGTTTCTCCATGTGCTGCCTTGTTACATGCGCCGCAAACATAATCCTTGACCTATGTGTTTCATGACAAATAGTAATACCGGTTTCTTTTGAAAGCTGCGTGGTATGATCGATGAAGGATTTGTTTTGCTCAAAGCTCAAATGATCCCTTCCTGAATGGCAATTAATATAAAGTGGTTTTTGAAACTTATTAGTTGCAGCCTCTGTTGTCACTTTTTTAAAAAATTCAAGGTGTTCTTTCCAGTCAGGTTGGTAACCGCCACACAAGAAACCAACATCCAATGAATGCTTTTTCAAAGCTGCAAATAATTCCTGTTGCCCACTTGCATCCCCGGGCCACCATATTTCCATTCCATCATAACCTTCTTTTTTTGCTGCGGCGCAAAATTGATCGGTTGTACCTTCAAAGCCCCAGTTGGTGGCCAATATTTTTAATTCAAAGTTTTTATTCACGATGGCAGATTTATATGGTGTTGCAAAAATGTCTAATGAAGAAAATAATAAGGCAGTGGTTGCAGTAGCAGTTGTTTGAAGAAAATTTCTCCTGTTTTGATTCATAAGGGACAATAGAATTAATATAATTTAAGTTCTTCTATAATATTGTTGAGTAGCGAACAGAACCCTGAAGAGTGCGACCCTTCCACTTCGCAAGCTCAGTGTTCTGGGTAAACTGCGACGCTTTTGCTGAGTAATGAACGGAACCTTGAACGAAGCGTCGCAACAGACGATCCTAGTAGCAATACAGCCGGGCTCACCTACCTCACCCTCTTTTATCCTTCTTTTCTCCTCGACGCCATAATAAATTTGTTCATCCATTTCCCAAAAATCCTATCAATCCCACAAATCCCAGTTCAGACAATTATATCCTGTATCACTTTACCCGCTACATCCGTCAATCGGAACGGTCTTCCCTGGAACGGATACGTGAACTCCTCATGATTAAACCCTAACTGATTCAATATAGTCGCCTGGATATCATGTGCATCAACTTTACCACTGACAGCGGTATAACCTATCTTATCAGTTTCGCCATGTGTATATCCCTTTTTAATACCACCACCCGCCATCCAGATAGTGAATGCTTCGGTGTGATGATCTCTACCTTTGAATGGATTCTGCACACCATTACGATTTTCCATCATCGGCGTACGGCCAAACTCAGCTCCCCATACCACCAATGTTTCTTCCAGCAGACCTCTTTGTTTCAGATCAAGCAGCAAAGCGGTAACTGGTTTATCAACACTCCGGTATTTATTAATGATACCAACATTCAATGCGTTGCTGGCACTATCACCATGTGCATCCCATCCCCAGTCGAACAACTGCACATAGCGTACACCTTTTTCTACCAGTTTTCTTGCCAATAAAACGTTGTTAGCAAAACATGCTTTACCCGGTTTTGTACCATACATTTCGTGAATATATTCCGGCTCATCATTAATGTTCATTACTTCCGGCGCTGTTATCTGCATCCGGTAGGCCATTTCATATTGTGAGATGCGAGATAAAATTTCGGGATCATTATATTCTTCATATTCCTGCTGGTTGGCTTTATTGATTGCATCAATGGATGCTTTGCGCAGGTTGCGGCTCATACCATCGGGATCATTGATAAATAAAACAGGGTCGCCTTCGCTACGGCATTGCACACCCTGGTACACCGAAGGCAAAAATCCACTGCCCCAAACACTCTTACCCGCATCCGGAAAACTGCCACCGCTTGTCAGTACAACAAAGCCCGGGAGATTTTGATTTTCTGTTCCTAAACCATAGGTGACCCAACTACCCATACTTGGTCTTCCCAATCTTGGAGCACCAGTATGCATTAATAATTGTGCAGGCGCATGATTGAACTGGTCTGTTGTTACCGCTTTTAAAAAAGTTATTTCATCTGCAACAGTAGATAAGTGCGGCAGGTTCTCACTTATCCAGGCGCCGCTTTGTCCACGTTGTGAAAATTTTGCCTGTGGCCCCAGCATTTTTGGCACACCCCTGATAAAAGCGAATTGTTTTCCTTCCAGAAAAGATTGAGGACAATCTTGTCCATCCATTTTAGCCAACTCCGGTTTGTAATCAAACAATTCAAATTGTGATGGCGCACCAGCCATATGCAGGTAAATCACACTTCTTGCTTTGCCAACAAATGGCGGCGACTTTGGTAATAATGGATGCGCCGGATCAAATGTTATAGATGCAGGAGCAGTCGATCCTCTGCCACAACTGCCCAGCAAGGAGCCCATTGCCAATGCACCCAATCCCATCGCACTTTCTTTTAAAAAATGCCGGCGTGTATGCATGCGCCTCACTGCGTCTTCCGCCTCTTTCAGCAAACGCTGATCATGCAATTCTTTTTGTGTCATACATAATTATTTTATGTTACCAACTGTAGTACTACTTTCATCGTCTGTTGCGTCGCACTTTTCATCGTTCTGTTCGCTATTCAACAACCCACACCGGTCGTTTTATATTTTAGTCGCCTATATTCGCCCCTCCTGGGAGGGGATGCGGTTTATATTCGGCGGCCTCACCCTTCTTCTCCCTCTCCTTGCTTCCTGCTTCGCTTGCTCTCAGTCACAATGAAGGGAGTGGGAGGAGTGCTGCAACTCTTTAATGATGTTCAGAACTACTCCCTCGTCATTATTTCTCTTCTCAGCATTTGCGGATACACTGATTGTTATCAGCATTTCCGAAAAGCGTGGGCTGCGCTCTGGTGGCTTCGCCTATCGGGGGAAGTCGGAAGGGGGCCGGATCGGGGTTATAGCTTCCTCATCTTAATATTCTTAAACCATACTCCACTCCCATGATCCTGTA
>CAMLEX010000242.1 GCA_946479055.1 uncultured Bacteroidota bacterium
CAACTCATTGTTGGAACAATTGAGAAAATATCTGGAGCACAAATCATTTTTTGAAAACAGAAGAATCTACGACAATATACAGGAGTCACTAAAAATAATCAGCGAAAGTGCGGAAACAAATTTCAGCAAACTTGATTTATTGAAGCTGGACGATGTTATAACCATAGATCTGATGCTAGCCCATGGCTGGGATATCAGAGGTTACAAATCGCCCGAAAAACTAAAGTTTGCAAACAACGATCCGGAAGATGGCAAAAACACGGGAAGCAATAATCATCTCTTTGAACAGTTTGAAATAAGTATTGCGGAATTAAAGAACAATATTAAACTGGCTTTGAAAAACAAATCACACATTTCTTTTACTGATTTTTTGCAAGAGTTCGAGATAAAAAAAGGTGTAGCAGAAGTTGTTGCCTACGTGGAGATAGCATCAAATGATAGAAACCGACATATTGTAAAAGAAGAACAATATGACATTCTTAACATAAGAAATTTCAAGACCAATAAAACCTTTAAAGTAAAAATACCCAAAATTGTTTTTTGCAAATGACAAAACCATACTCCCACATATTAGTCGCTTTGCTTAAAGGAATAGTATACACCACCAATGAAAAAGCTTGGAATGATCTTTTGAAACCAGAGAATGAAGCTGATGTAAAGAGATACTTTGGCGATATAAACCTTGATGTAATAATAGATAAATCAGAAGGCTATGCCTATTTGAAGCAGCGGCAACAGGAAGATGATGACGAAGCCCCTAAGCTGATTGAAAAAAGACAACTCAACTTCTATGTCTCTCTCTTGTGCTTATTGCTTCGCAAACATTTGATCGAAAACGATAGAGAAGGTGAATCATCAAAAGCAATTCTTTCAAAAGACGAGATCATCAACCTGATGACGCCATTCTCCAGGGAAACGACTAATGAGGCAAATCAGCAGAAGCAAATTGAAACGGCGATCAAACGGATTATTGATGAAGGTTTTCTGCGAAAGATGAAAACGGAAGATGAACAGTATGAAATTAACCGCATCATCAAAGCATTCGTAAATGCAGATGTGGTAAAAGAATCTCTGGAGAAACTTAAAAACTATACCAACCTGATTTCAGAATGAATGAGATAGAATACAAAACGGACAATACAAAAATCGGTTTCCGCTTGCATTCGGTCGAGCTACTCAACTGGGGCACTTTCCATAATAAAATCTGGAAGATAGAACCAAATGGAAGCAACTCCTTATTGACTGGTGATGTAGGCTCCGGCAAATCTACGCTTGTGGACGCCTTAACATGTTTGATATTGCCTCACCATCGCATCACCTTTAACAAGGCCGCCGGTGCTGAAAGCAAGGAACGCACCCTACCATCGTATATTAAAGGGGAATATAAAAATACCAAGAGTGAAGACCCAGACTCAAGAGAAAAGGCTGTTTCCCTTCGCTACAACAATTTATCAGATTCTACTTTCAGTATCATTGTCGCCAACTTCAACAATGAAGGTTATCATGAATCAGTTTCACTCGCCCAGGTATTCTGGATTGAAAACGGTAAAGCGCAAAAGCTTTTAATTATAAGAGAGAAATTACCGCTGTCCATAAAAGAGAATTTCTCAAAGATTGAAGACGTAAGAGAATTAAGGAAACGCTTAAAAGAACTTCCAGGCACAGAATTGTTTGACGACAATTTTTCTAAGTACAGTCAGCGGTTCCGGCAGCTATTTGGCATGCAAACTGATAAAGCCATTGATTTGTTCTATCAAACCGTCTCCATGAAGTCCGTGAGCAGCTTAACCTTATTTGTAAGAGAACAAATGCTGGAGCGAACAGAAATAAAAACACAGATTGATGATCTGAAAAAGCGATTTGATGATTTAAACAAGGCCTACGCTGCTGTTATGGAAGCAAGGAAGCAAAGGGATATACTTACTCCTTTAGTTGACTTCTGTGAAAACTTTAGAAAATTTGAAGAAAGAATACAGACCATTGACTCCATCGTACAGTCAGTGCCAAGTTATTTTGCCGGGCGGAAAATTACTTTGCTTGAAATTGAAATTACAGAATGTGAAAGAAAATTACTTCAGATCAAAGGGCAATTAACAACCATTGAAGACTCGTTAAAGGATAAGCGGAAGGCAGAAACACAAATCAATAATGACATTGATAACAACGGGGGAGCAAGGCTAAAAGAAATAGCAGCAGAAATTGAGAAGAAAGAATTACTATGCAAAAGCAAAAAAGAAAAACATAGAGACTATTCTGACCTTACTTCATTCTGCGAGTTAGAAACTGCTAATACTGATAAAACATTTTTCAGAAACCAAAAAAATGCGGAACTGAAACTAGAAGACTTAAAACAAAGACAAGAAACAATATTAACTGAACATGGAAAACTCTCAGGACAGAAAACTATAATCGAAGACAGCATAGAATTCGAATCCAAAGAGCTGGAGTCATTAAAGAAAAGAGAGAATCAAATTCCGTTGGAATTCCTTCATATCAAGGAGCAATTGGCAGATGCATTAGAAATCAATGAAAAGGAAATCCCTTTTGCCGGAGAATTGCTAAAGGTGAATGAAAATGAAAAAGATTGGGAGGGAGCTTTAGAAAGATTATTGGGAGGCCTTGCCGTAAGTATGTTAGTTCCAGACAAATATTATCCTCAAATCAGCAACTATATCAATGCAAGAAGATTAATGGACAACCGGAACAAAGGAATAAGATTTGAATACTTTAAGGTACCCTACTCTACCAAATCAAATAAGTTTTTAGACGATATTGATCCCGATTCAGTAGTAAACAAAATTGACATTAAAACAGATACGCCATTTGAGGATTGGTTAGAGGCTGAGCTGCAAAAGAGATTTAACCTGAAATGTGTGCCCATTGATGAATTTCAGCGGCAAAGCAATGTAATTACAAAAGAAGGACAAATAAAAACGGGGAGCCAGCGACATACCAAAAACGATAGAAGAGATCTGTGGGATAGAAAGTATTTTGTTTTAGGTTGGACCAACCAGGAAAAGATAAATGCCATTGAAAAACATTTGACTCAATTAAGAAATGAAAGCAGTGAGATTGAAAATAAGCTAAATAATCTTTCCATTGAAAATAAGAATAATACCCTTTACCAATCGAAGCTTGCCCAGATAATAAGTTATAAGAATTGGTTTGAATTAAACTGGAAAGATGAGGTGGAAGCCATTACCCTATTAGAAAAGGAAAGAGACGAGCTGCAAGGAAGCAATGATATATTACAAACACTCCAGGAGCAGTTGGCTGATGTTCAGGATGAAATTAAAGAGCTCGAAGAGCACAAAGCCGAATTATTAGGAACAAAAGGAACCCTGGCGGAAAAAATTAAATCTAATAATGAAGAAATTACTGACTGCAATGCAATAGTCAATTTACTACGGATAGAGGAAAGAGAAAGTTTTTACCCAAAAATTGACCAAGAAATAAAAGAAGTTATTTTCACAGTTAAGAACATTGACAAGACAAAAGAAGCTTTACTGAAAGATAAAAATGAAGAAAGAAAAAGAATTGCAGGCAGGCAAAGCAGTGTACGAGATAAAATAGTTCAGAATATGAAGGAGTATAAAGATCAGTTTCCTTCAGAATCACTTGAACTTTCTGATGAAATTGAGTCAAGACACGAATATTTGGATAAGCTGGAGAAAATCGTTAAGGAAGGATTGCCCGCACATGAAGAAACGCTTAAAACAATGCTGACTAAAAACACTATTGACGACATTGTTGCCTTCGACAACAAACTGGACATTCACGAAAAAGAAATCCGGCATAAAATCCGCAATATCAATGAACACCTGAAAGAAATTGAATTTAACAGGGGCACTTACATAGAACTAATAGCTGATAGAAACGGAGAACAGGATATCAGAATATTTAAAGAAGATCTGAAAGCCTGCTACAGTAGTGTGCTTGATGCAAATGATGCGTATACGGAAGACCGGTTCAATGACGTTCAGAAAATTTTAAACAGATTCAGAAGCAATGAAAGTAAAGACATAGACTGGACTAATAAAGTAACAGATGTAAGAAACTGGTTTGATTTTAATGTCAGCGAAAGATACATTGAGAACAAGGAAGAGAAGGAATTCTATTCAGGTAGCTCCGGTAAGTCCGGCGGGCAGAAAGAGAAACTCGCTTACACTATTATTGCTTCTGCTTTGGCCTATCAATTTGGGCTACGGATCGGCGAGCCAAAAAGCAAATCATTTCGTTTTGCCGTAATAGATGAAGCCTTTGGAAAAGGAAGTGATTCCAGTGCAGAATACGGTTTAGAACTATTTAAAAAACTCAACTTACAATTGTTAATAGTGACGCCGCTCCAAAAGATCCACATTATTGAAAACTATATTAACTCCGTGCATTACGTTTCAAATACGGAGGGAAACAACTCTGAACTGCAGAACCTGACTGTAGAAGAATACAAAACAGCAAAGGATCTGCATAATATATCTATTACCGGTATTGAAGTTACCGAAACCAACTAATGATAACCCCCAAGGAAATACAGGAAAGGTGCTTGAAATGCTGGAAAGCGGTTTTGATCTCGACCATTAACAGTACCGGATTTTTTTCAATTGAGATAAACAGGATTGGGAAAGTAAATTCAAAAGATATTTTAAATAAACTTTCAGCATACAAAGCATCAATTGAATTGCTTAAAAACTATTCAAAAGAAAATAGAAAGATTGGATACAAACTACTACTTACTGAAAGGCTCTTTGATAAAATTGGCAGGCAGCTAGTTCCTGAAAAAATTATTATAGAAACAATAGAAGACTATTTGCAGGTAACCGGAAAGGAGAAAGACTACAAAGTCTTTTTGAAAAACCTTGCTATCATTCAAAAAGAACTACCAATACTTCATGAATGGTTAAAAACTAATCCCGAGAGACTGATTGATCACGATACATGGGCAGATTCAATTAAAGTTTGCAACTATTTCCTGGCTACACCTCAGCCTGGGCTATACATGCGTCAATTACCCATAAGCATACACACTAAATACATTTCTGAAAACAAGACCATAGTTCAATCGCTGCTTGAATTTTTACTTCCGGAACATATCAACGTCATCGAAACAAAATTTGAACCCAGGTTTAACCTTAGGTATTCTGAGTCCTTAATCCGCATAAGATTTTTGGACACAGCGCTGTCACCTATTAATAATGTTACTGATATTTCGCTGACGGTTTCAGAGTTTAGTCATTTTCATTCCCATTGCGAAAATATTTTCGTTACGGAAAATCTAATGAACTTCCTTACGCTCCCCCGATTGACAAATACTATAGCAATCTGGAGCGGAGGCGGCTTTAATGTAAGCTATCTTAAAGGCATTGATTGGTTAAAAAACAAACAGTTCTTTTATTGGGGAGATATCGATGCGCATGGGTTTCAAATTCTTAATCAATTCAGAACATATTTTTCAAACACTATCGCAGTGATGATGGATGTGGAAACATTATCAGCATTTGAAAATGGAGTTGGCAAGCCTGCCGCCAATCAAAATCTGCAACAGCTTACTGAAAGCGAATTGAAACTTTATGATCATATTCGAACTAACAACATCAGGCTGGAACAAGAAAAGATCACCCAGGCATTTGCAGAAGAAAGAATTAAAAAGATTTTTCAGCAACGGCTTAACTACATTTGAATTCCACACCCATTCAAAATAAACCGTGCTCTAACGAAACGCAGCATCACCTTGTAAGTAAGTATTTGTTTTATGGCGAAGCGGAGTAACGATTTGAAAAAAAACATCTGTTTTGCCTTTAATCGGACAACCGCTTTATATTGAAATAAGTATTTTTACTCGAAGCGGAGTAACGACAGGAACTAAAACACTTATTTTATATCGAAGCAGAGGAGCGACCTGGATAAAATAAAGTGTTTTTACTAAATACTTTGCTCCAGAATGCATCAAAACACTTGTCTTTTCCCGATCTCCTGCTCCACATAGCATCCAAGCAATTGTTTTAGCCAGATCTATTACTGATAACTGCACTAAATCACCTGTTTTATTTCGATCAACTGACCCGCATTGCATCAAAGCACATGTTTTATATCGATCTCCTGCTCCATATTGTAGTAAAAGCTAATTGGGCAATTCTTTCTACAGTATCAGATTTGCCTGATCCTGCATGTCTCCAATTGCTATAATAGTTTCTTCATAAAATTTTAGTTTCATTTTAATTATTGTGAGCTTCTATAGTAAGTGCAATTCCATAACTGTAAATAAAAATCACATTCTTCCATTAAGACATTTATATACTTCAAGCAGGCAAAACAAAAGAAAAGATATTGGTGCAAAAAGAGAAAACACATAGGAAAAAGATGTCGCAGGTAAGCGTATCAAAAACTATAAAAGCTGTACCTTAACTTTTAAAATAAACTGCTACAGAAATGATTTATTTTAAACAGCTCCCCTACCTTCTGAGTACGGTAATAATATTAATGAATGGGAAGCTCTGATGAAGATGGCTATCGAAGAACATTCTGCTGATGCTGCTTCTATTTATTTCCGGCTTGCAAATTATATGTCGGCTATTGCAAGCAAGCAGAAATACGAGGATATCATTAACTATTACGCCAAGGCTACGGAACTGGCTACTACCGATGAACAAAGATCGCAAGGCTATCACTGGCTCGCTTACTACTACAGGCATTATAAAAAAGAGGAAGAGGCACAAATGCTCGACTACCTGTATAAATCAGTTGAGTATAATAATAGTTATTCTCCTGCGCTGGAAGATCTGGCCAAATACTACAACACCAAGAAGAAATACCGAAAGGCCCTGGCTTATTATGATGCCTTGTCATCTATTAAAGAATATTCTGAAAATGTTTGGAGCAACATTGGCAACCTTCACTTGCAATTAAAAGAATACGACTAGGCAATTGCTGCTTATAAAACATCATCGCAGATTGAAGAGAATGCTCATGATTATACCAACATGGGCAGGGCATATATGTGGAAGGGAGAAATGGAAACTGCTTTAGTACAGTTGAAAAGAGCTGTTGAGCTGAATTCAAAAAACGTATATGTTCTTTTCTTTGCCGGCATAGCTTATCAAAATACGGGTGACTATTATCGTGCTTTACATTACTATAATGAAACGATTAAATTAAACCCTTCTCATTCGTATGCACATACGAATATTGCTAGCTGCAAGCAGGCAACTGAAGGCGAACAGGCTGCCATTGATTACTTAACTGGCATATTGCAATTAAATTTGAACCTGGACAGTAAAGAGGATATTTACAT
>CAMLEX010000243.1 GCA_946479055.1 uncultured Bacteroidota bacterium
AGGTCGTTATGCAGCTGTGCTGCCTGCTGTAACAGCTGCCATTCCACATGTGCCGGCTTACTTTACTTTTGATGCACGTTTAGCATGGCGGTTTAAATTTTTCGAAATTTCTGTTGTTGGTCAAAATCTACTGGAAGACGAACATCTAGAAACTGGTGCTTCAAATATGCCACGAACCTTTTATACCAGGATCACATGTCAATTCTAAGAAAAGCAGTTCTTCAAAGTTTCATAATCCCGCTGTTTGCGTGCTGTATACTTTTTGTGTCTGCGCAAAAGCCTGTCGCAACTGAGTACCGTGTAAAAGCAGTTTTTCTTTTCAACTTCACGCAGTTTGTTGAATGGGCCCCCTCTTCTTTTATTTCAGAGCAAGCGCCATTTGTCATCGGTATTTTGGGCGAAAACCCTTTTGATTCGTATTTGGAAGACGTAGTGTCCGGTGAAAAAGTGAATGGACATCCCTTGGTGGTTCATCATTATAAAAATTTAGACGAGATAAAAACCTGTCATATACTCTTTATCAATAAATCCGGAATAAATAATCCGGATGATATACCTGCAAGCATAAAAGGAAAGAACATTCTCACAGTAAGTGATGCGGCCGGTTTTTTAAAACAAGCAAGTGTGATCAGGTTTATTACAAAGGACAATAAAATACGTATTCAAATAAATCTTGAAGCAGCTAAAGAAGCTGACCTTACCATTAGTTCCAAGCTGCTCAGGATTGCCGAAATAATTCACTAAAACAATAATTACTTGATGTTGTTTAAGCATATTCCTATTCAAAAAAAGCTGATGAGAGTTATTCTTATCATCAGTGCGGCGATGTTGCTTGTAACATGTACGTCATTTTTTTTCTATGAGCTTTATACATTCCGGCAAAGTACGATGCAGAAGCTTTCTACACTCGGAGAAGTAATAGCGGCTAATAGTACTGCAGCACTTGCCTTTAATAACAAGGAAGACGCTAACGAAATATTATCCGCACTGAAAGCTGAGCCGCATATTGTAGCTGCCTGTCTTTATGATAAAAACAATAACCTATTTTCTAAATATCCAGATAGCCTGTCAAATAGCGGCTTTCCTGCTATAATAAAGGAGGAAGGCTATCATTTTAATCTTTCCTTTCTGGAAGGATTTCAACCTGTAGCGGAAGATACGGAGCAGTTGGGTACTTTATATTTAAAATCTGACCTGGGAGATATGTATGTGCGTTTGCGGCTTTATGGAATGGTCACACTACTGGTAACAGTCGTTTCTTTTCTTTTGGCTTATTTGCTTTCTAAAATTCTCCAGAAGAGCATATCAATGCCAATTCTTGCTTTAGCAGAAACGGCAAAAACAATTTCCGCTAACCGGGATTATTCAGTTCGGGCTGTTAAATCAGGTAATGATGAATTGGGTTCGCTTACCGATTCCTTTAATGTTATGCTTCAGCAAATACAGGATCAGAACAATAGCCTGAAAGAATTCAATCAAAAATTAGAGCAGAGCGAAAAGCTGTTCCGGGCGATGATTGAAAAAGATACCGATATGAAAACCCTTGCCACTCCGGAAGGAAAAGTTTTTTATGCAAGCCCGTCAATCACAAAAATCCTCGGTTATGGGAACGAGGAATTTATAAGTACCCCTGTCTTTGAGCTCATCCATCCCGATGATGTGTCCGGGTTTATTGAAGCTATAACCAATATAGTTCAAACGCCGGGTAAATTTTTTTACAGGCAACATCGGTTGAAACATAAGAATGGAACATGGATATGGTGTGAAGGAACGATAACAAATATGTTGCACGAACCGGCAGTGGCGGCCCTTGTTTCAAATTTCCGTGACATAACTGAAAGAAAACAAGCAGAAGAAAATATAAGACGCACTTTAAAAGAAGTTTCGGATTACAAATACGCGTTGGATGAATCGTCCATCGTTGCGATTACAGACCAGAAAGGAATCATTAAATATGTAAATGACAATTTCTGTAAGATATCAAAATACAACCGCGATGAATTGATCGGGCAGGATCATCGCATTATTAATTCAGGGTATCATCCCAAAGAATTCATCCGCAATTTGTGGGTAACGATCGCTAAAGGGAAAATATGGAAAGGTGAATTAAAAAATAAAGCGAAAGACGGTACTATATATTGGGTGGATACCACAATAATTTCCTTCCTAAACGGAGAAGGGAAACCCTACCAGTATGTGGCAATAACAGCGGATATTACTGAACGCAAAGAAACAGAACAAGCATTGAATGAAAGCCAGCAACTGCTGTCGGCCATCATCGACAATTCGACAGCGGTCATTTATGTTAAGAACCTGCAAGGTCAGTACATACTGGTGAATCGCCGTTTTTCTGAATTGTTTCATCTCCGTATGGATGACATCCTGGGTAAAACCGACTATGATATTTTTCCCAAAGAGCAGGCTGATGCGTTCCGCGAGATGGATATGAGGACTGCTACTGCAGGTCATGCTCTTACTGAGGAGGAACTAGCGCCACACGATGATGGTTTGCACGCATACATTTCCGTGAAAAGCACCCTGCAACACACGAATGGTAATCCTTACGCCATTTTTGGAATTTCCACCGACATTACCGACCTGAAAAAAGCTCAGCTGGAAGTGCAAAAATTAAACGAAGAGCTTGAACAAAAAGTAATTGATCGTACAGCCGAATTACAATCAGCGAACAAAGAACTGGAATCATTCACCTACTCCGTCTCCCATGACCTTCGTGCTCCCCTTCGTATTATTGATGGTTATGCCGATATTCTTACCACTGATTATAAAGATAAGCTGGATGAAGAAGGCAACCGCACATTGACTATTATAAAAACTAACGCCAGGCGCATGGGCCAGCTCATTGATGACCTGCTGAACCTTTCACATACCGGCAGAAAAGAATTAGTAGTGCACCTCACCGATATGGATAAACTGGTCAAAGCCGTGATGGATGAACAACTTAGTTTAACCCGCAATATTGTTACTGTAAATATTGGAAAACTGGAACCGGCTCAGTGTGACAGCAGCCTGTTGCGGCAGGTATGGATCAATCTTATTTCCAATGCCATAAAATATTCCGGCAAACAGGAAAAACCGGAAATACAAATCAGTTCATTGCGCAATAAAAAAGAAGTTGTTTATTCCATCCAGGATAATGGTGTAGGTTTTGACATGAAGTATGCTGAAAAATTATTTGGGGTTTTCCAGCGACTACATAGGATAACTGAATTTGAAGGAACCGGTATCGGTCTTGCGTTGGTACACAGGATACTTGTACGACACAGAGGAAAGATATGGGCTGAATCCGAACCAGGCAAGGGAGCTATTTTTTATTTTAGTTTACCCGTTGTTCACGAGGGCCTGCCTGGATAATATTTTTTAATAACAAAATTGTATTTATGTTATATACAGAAGTTGAAATCCTTCTTATTGAAGATAACCCTGAGGAAGCGGAACTTGCCATCAGGAGCCTGAGAAAGTATAACCTGGCCAATAGATTGCTGCACATCGATGATGGTGCGGAAGCCCTTGACGTTATTTTTTCAAAAGGAAAGTATGCCGGTAATAAAAATCCGCTTCATCCCAAATTGATATTGCTGGATTTAAAATTACCAAGAGTAGATGGACTGGAAATCCTCCGGCAAATAAAATCAGATGAACAAACAAAGCGCATTCCGGTAGTTGTGCTCACCTCTTCCAAAGAAGAAACAGATATTATAGAAAGCTACCGCATGGGTGTAAACAGTTATATCGTCAAACCAGTGAATTTTGATTCTTTTACAAAAGCGGTATCTGAACTCGGTTTGTACTGGGTCGTTCATAATCAAAGCCCCGGCCAACTTGCAAACTAATAAACCATTCCTTCACCTATATTAAACTTTACTTATGACACCAGAACTAAAACTCCTGTTACTCGAAGACGATCCTGCCGATGCGGCACTGATACAAACATTGCTGCGACGATCGGGTATGCAGTTCAATGCAGAAGTAGCCAGTGATGAAAAAGAATTTTTGGTTGCTGTACAAAATAAGGGATACGATGCAGTGCTGGCAGATAATGCACTACCACAATACAGCTCCATGAAAGCATTGGAACTGATCAGAGCTACCAATCCACATGTGGCTTTTATATTGGTAACGGGTACGGTATCTGAAGAATTTGCCGTTAATATTATTCAGCAGGGTGCTGATGATTATATTTTGAAAACTAACCTTACCCGCCTGCCCGCTGCTATTAATAGTGCAATTGAGAAAAAAAGAATACAACAGGAAAAAGAACGATCACAACAGGAGTTAAAGCAACTTAACCAGGAGTTGCGAAGTGTATCAGCACATCTGGAAAGGATCAGGGAAGAAGAGCGGGCAAGAATTGCCCGCGAAATACATGACCAGGTCGGGCAACAATTAACCGGGTTGAAAATGGACGTATTCTGGGTAAAGGGTATGGTAGATAAAAAAGCAGAACGTGAGACAATATTGAAAAAACTGAACGAGATGTTGGATAATCTGGACGAAGCCGTAAAAACGGTAAGGAAAGTAGCATCCGATCTGCGGCCAAGTATCCTGGATGATTTTGGGCTCATTGATGCTTTGGACTGGCACAGTAAAGAATTCGCTGCCAGGTCCGGGATAAATGTTCATTTCAAAACCCTCGCAAAAGAAGTAACCAATGACCCTGCTATTACTATCGGGTTATTTCGCATTTACCAGGAGGCGCTTGTCAATGTAGCCAGGCATGCAGCAGCAAAAAATGTAATAACAGCTCTTGAAACTTCTGATACCTATATATCCTTAAGCATTACTGATGATGGCAAAGGATTCGATAGTTCTATACAAAAGAAAACATTGGGGTTGCTGGGAATGAAAGAAAGAGCCCAGATGATTGGCGGAACGCTAACCATAAACAGTAAGCCGGGTAAGGGCACTGGTGTATTTATCACTGTTCCTTTGTTTCGAAAAAAGAATCCTGTACAAAATAATGGTGACACCATAAAATAACTACACCGTTCTGAAAAATTAAAACCCTGAAGGGAACTTAAATTCAAAAAAAGTTATCATCAACCTGCCTTTGTCCTATGCCGGTGCAGGTTGATGGTAACTTGTAATAAGGATTTTCTACTTACACATCACTGGTATGGCTGATACTGTTAGGGCAAAACATACAAGACCATTGATCCTTTTAATTTTTCAATCATCATAAATCAATTGTGCTGTTGACAATATCAATTCTTTAAACAACTATTTATTGATTAAAGGCAAACTAATCACATTAACTGATACAGGCTTTACCTCAACTTTAATCTTATTCCCTGTTTTCTTAATTGGAGAGGAAACAGGAACGATAATTTGCGGTTTATCCAGAGTATTAAAAGCGAAAGGTTCTGCAGAAGTTAATGATTGTAAACTCCCATCTTTAGCAGAGGTACCTTCCAACTTTATATCAAAAGTTTTAGTAAAATTTGAGCTGTTAACTATTTTCAGATTAAGTGTATTCGTTTTCCTGTCAATAGTTGCACTAGCATATATACTATCCTTACCGGCCAATACCTGCCCATTACTTAAAACAGGAACCACATGAGTGCCTTTATTCACAGAAAACAATTTTTGAACATAATAATTGGGAGTACCTACAGCTCTTAAATTATCAAACCAAATCAGGTCAGGACGCCACTGCCATGCTTCTACATGTGCCAGCAGAGGAGCATAGGAAGCCATATGAACGATATCTGCATTTCGTTCAAGCCCAGTCATAAAAGAAGCTTCTGCCAGAGCACTTAACCAGGTATTCCTTGATTCTGGATCCGTACTATCTTTGCTGTGTGCTGCATACTCACCGGCAAAAACTTTGGGACCTTTGCGGTCATATTTGTCATAGCGGTTTGCATTAGCAAAAAACCATTCAGGATTTCTATAATAATGCTCATCTATAAGATCAGTTTTAAGAGCTGTCAATTCTTTCCAGGCATAATCAAAACGGGAACCATCGGATGAAGGGCCTGAACCTGACACCAGTTTTATTTCAGGATGTTTAACACGTAAGACCTTATCAAATTCTTTATAACGTTCTATATATTGTTCATCCCATTGTTCGTTTCCAACACCCAGATATTTTAAATTAAACGATGCAGGATGCCCCATATCTGCACGCAGTTTACCCCATTCGGTAGTAACCGGGCCGTTGGCAAACTCAATCAGGTCCAAGGCATCCTGAATGTATGGGTCAACATTTTCTGCAACTTCCCCTGTGTTATACTGACAAGCCATTCCACAATTTAAAATGGGGAGCGGCGCTGCATTCAGATCTTCTGCCAATTGAAAATATTCATAAAATCCTAACCCATACGATTGGAAATAATCGGGGGCATTCCGCGGCGCCTTGAATTCAACATTCCAACGATTCATTATCAGTTTACGATCCTCGACAGGGCCAACCGTTGTTTTCCATTGATAACGGTTTTCAAGGTCTTTCCCTTCCACAATACATCCTCCGGGAAAACGAATAAAACCAGGTTTTAAATCAGCCAGCATTTGTACCAGATCTGCTCTCAATCCTCCCGGACGGTTCTTCCAGGTATCCTGTGGAAAAAGGGAAATCATATCCGCATCAACCACGCCTTTTCCTTCAAACAAAACAACAAGCTTTGCTTTGGGTTCTGTTGAATTAGCTTTAATTGACAGCTCATGTTTTTTCCATTCACCATTTCCGGTTAAAGGAATAGATGTACTCTCCCCTATCTTTTCATTTTTTGAATTAAGCAGTTCTAAACGCAACTTGACAGCGTCAGTGTTCCTGGCCATCATTGAAAAATTATACTGCTTATCTTTTTGCACACCTATACCACGGAAGCCTTCATTTTCCAGGCCATAGCTTCCGTTTTCAGCATCTACAGTAATACGTGCAAAACGTGGGTTACCCTGATTTAATTTAGCATGATTGTTAATTAAAATTTTTCCTGTTCCACCTTTCTTTACTTCTTTCCATCCCATTAAAGGTGCAGAAAATTCAAAGGACCGGTTCTTTATCAGTTCTGCATATAAACCACCGTCTGCAGAGAAGTTGATATCTTCAAAGAAGATGCCCCACATAGTTGGCTGCACCTCTGTAATGGGCTTATTTACCTGTACAATCAGGTTTTGGGGCTTTTGAGCCATCGCCGAAAATGAAAAACTTGTAGCAAGTAACAAACAAGCAGCCCATTGATAAGATATTTTTTTCATCATAAAGAAATTTGTTTTTGATTTCAATACTAG
>CAMLEX010000244.1 GCA_946479055.1 uncultured Bacteroidota bacterium
AATTTTACCCATGGATTCATGCCGTTCCAGTCTACATTTCCCACGCAATGATCAACATATAATAAACCTGTATCGGCTGTTTTGAAATGAGGAGTACTCCATTCTTTATAACCAGGAATAAATGTTCCTTTATAATTTTTTCTTTCAATAAATAAATGAACCGTGTCACCATAAGTATGGATACCGCTCATGACCACTTCCCCATTATCGTCCTTCAATCGCTGTGGTTCCATATAACTTTCAGCGCCGCGTTTGGTTGTTTCTTCCCAGGCACTGGTTGCATCATTTACACGTAGAGATATAGCTTTTACTCCATCGCCATGTTTATAAATATGATCGGCAATAGCATTATCTGGCCGTAGTGGTGTAGTAAGAACAAATGTCAGTTTATGCTGGCGCACAGCATAACTGGCTTTATCTTTCATCCCGGTTTCGGGCCCGGAATAGGCCAATGGCTGAAAACCAAAAGCAGTCATATAATAATGAGCAGCTTGTTTTGCATTGCCCACATAAAATTCTACGTAGTCTGTTCCTTCGAGCGGAAGAAAATCGGTTTCTATTTTTTGCTTTGTATTTGTAGCAGGTATTGTTGACATATTAAAAAGCTTTCGTTGTGATAATAAATTTGGAGTTCTAAAATCTACACAGTACGGGAAGCTTCATAACTCCCCTTTAGGGGTTGGGGGCATCCATCGCCAATGTTTCCATGAGCAGGTTGAAACTGTTGCGTTGATCGGGAAAGCGTTTATATGGAAAATCGGGTCGCATTTCTTTGCAAATGTAAAAAAGGTTCATGGCTTTTGGTCTTTAGTTTATAGTTCTTTAGGTCGAAACCACATAACGGGTCTGATACACCTGGGCCTGCGGAATGGGAAATTACATTTCGCTAAAGCTTTTAAATCAGTCACAAAACCGTAAACCACAAACTAAAAACTATAAACCAGACACCTATCTTTGCGACATGCAAAAAGTAGGTATCCTCGGTGGTGGTCAGCTCGGCAGAATGTTGCTGCAGGCTGCAGCCAATTATCCTGTAGAAACATTCGTTCTTGAAAATGATGCGGAATGTCCGGCTGCACATCTTTGCCATCATTTTACAAAAGGTGATATAAAAAATTTTGATGACGTTTATGCATTTGGCAAAACCGTTGATGCCCTGACTATCGAAATTGAAAATGTAAATGTAGAGGCACTTGAAAAACTGGAAGCGGAAGGTGTAAAAATTTATCCAAAACCTTCTGTACTGAAGACTATCAAGAACAAAATTCTTCAAAAGGAATATTATAAAGTAAACGAAATTCCTACCCCTGATTTCAGGATTACAAAGGATGTCGCGGAGTTAAAGCAAGCAGAAGATTTCCTGCCCGCAGTTCACAAAGTGGGCGAAGGAGGTTATGATGGCCGAGGTGTACAGGTGATTAAAACACCCGAAGACATTTCCAAAGGTTTTGATGCACCATCAGTGCTGGAAAAAATGGTGGCTATACATAAAGAAGTAGCTCAAATGGTAGCGATTAATGAAAAAGGTGAAACAGCTTTGTATCCACCTGTTGAAATGTTATTTGATCCACAACTTAACCAGTTGGATTACCAGCTATGCCCGGCAGAAATAGATGAAAAGACTTTGTGGAAAGTAGAAGCAATCGCTTTGTCTGTGGTAAGAAATTTTAAATCACCCGGCATATTCGCCATTGAATTATTTATTGATAAAAAAGGAGATGTATGGGTAAATGAAACCGCACCCAGAGTTCATAACAGTGGTCACCATACTATTGAAGCGCATTACAGTTCACAGTTCGATATGCTTTGGCGGATAATGCTTGGCTATCCATTGGGAAATACAGATGCGATACTTCCTTCCATCATGGTCAATATCACCGGCGCCGAAGGTTTCAATGGTGATGTAAAATATGAAGGGCTTGAAGAGACCCTCAGAATCGAGAATGTTTTTATCCACCTCTACGGGAAAAAACAGACAAAGCCAGGGCGTAAAATGGGGCATGTTACAATTCTTAGCAAAGAAAAACAGGAGCTTTTGTTTCAATCGAACAAAGTAAAACGAACTTTGCTGGCAAAATCCTGAAAGCCTTTTATCCTTTATAAGAGCCGTTTATAATTGGTGGATTTATTATCGCAGGTTAGACAAACCTTTGACGTCCAATAGCAACCGGAATCTGCCCCATTTAAATTTGCAATTTATCGTAGTCTGATTCCGGTCATTATTCAGGAGCAAGTTCAACCGAGACCATATATAAATTAATACATAAGTGAAAACATCTTCAGCATTAAGGAATTATTCTTTCGTTTTCGCCCTGGCTATCCTGGCTGCATCATGTGGAGCTAGAAGTAAAAAAGAAGCAGCTCCAAAACAGGGAGCAGCAAACCGGCAGCAAATGGTAATGAGTGTAGACGGATATATAGTAAAACCCCAGCCTTTTGCGGAAAATATAGAAGTTCCTGGTTCTATCATCGCCAATGAAACTACCGAAATACATCCGGAAGTTTCAGGACGTATTGTCCGGTTAAATGTAGCAGAAGGCCGTTATGTGTCAAAGGGGGCTTTACTTGTAAAATTATATGATGCCGATCTGCAAGCCCAATTGAAAAAATTGCAGGTACAGTTGCAGATCGCTAAAACAAATGAAGAGCGTTCCGCCCAATTATTAAAAATACAAGGAATCAGCAAAGCTGATTACGATGCCAGCTTGCTGAATGTAAATAATATAAATGCTGATATTGATATTGTCCGTACAGAGATTTCCCGGACGGAAATAAGAGCTCCTTTTAGTGGTATGCTCGGTTTAAAAAATATCAGTCCCGGTGCGTATGTTACTCCAACTACTATTATTGCGGTTATCAATCAAACGGGCCAGTTGAAACTTGATTTTACCATACCTGAAAAATATACAGGTAAGATCAAACTTGGGCAGATAGTTAATTTCTCTTTTGAAAACTCAGAAAAAAAATATACTGCAAAAATCATTGCTACGGAATCTTCTGTTGCAGAAAATACCCGCAGTTTAAAAGTGAGATCATTGGTACAAACAAAAGATGATAAATTATTACCCGGTGCATTTGCCAAAGTACAATTGAGTTTTGAGCCTGATCCGAATACTATCATGATACCTACGCAGGCAGTGATACCGCAGGCAAGGGTAAAAAAGGTTATAGTATATAATAATGGAATCGCACAATTTAATGACGTAACAACAGGTGTTCGTGATTCGGCAAGAATACAGATAACCGATGGGTTGAAAGCCGGGGATACAGTTGTTTTGACTGGACTTTTAAGCATCAGACCCGGGTCCAAAGTAAAGTTGACAAAAATTGTGAATCAAAAATAGTTTCTGGTTTATAGTTTGTAGTTTTTTTGTTCAAAGCAGTCAAAGCCTTACAGCCTGGAATTTCGAAAGAATTTTCCGAAATCCTGAATTAACATCTTACAAAACATTTCAGCATCTCACGAAACCATTAACGATAAACCATAAACAATAAAACTGGTGTAATGAATATATCTGAGCTCAGTTTACGAAGACCGATACTTGCCGTGGTGATGAGTATTATCATTGTGGTATTTGGCATTATTGGTTTTAAATTTTTGGGAATACGGGATTATCCTGCTATTGACCCGCCCAATATCAGTGTGAATACTTCCTATGCCGGTGCCAATGCCGATATTATCGAGACTCAGATCACCGAACCATAAGAAGAAGCAATCAACGGTATAGCTGGTATTAAAAATATAACATCAAGCAGTAGTAATGGTACCAGCAGGATCAACGTGGAATTTAATCTTGATATTAACCTGGAAGCTGCCGCCAATGATGTGAGAGACAAAGTATCCCGTGCACTCCGTTCTCTACCACCCGATCTGGAAGCACCGCCTGTTGTATCAAAAGCGGATGCAAGTTCTGATGCAATTCTCTCCATGACGGTACAAAGCAACACCAGGAACCAATTGCAAATAACAGAATACGCCAACAATGTATTGGTAGAAAGATTACAAACCATTCCTGGTGTAAGCGGTATACAGATATGGGGTGAAAAACGCTATGCTATGCGCATCTGGATCGATCCGGCAAAACTGACGGGTTTTGGTTTGACAGCCGGGGATGTGCAAGCTGCTTTGCTAAGAGAAAATGTAGAGTTGCCTTCCGGTAAAATATCAGGTAACGCAACGGAATTAACAGTCCGCACTTTTGGCCGCTTAAATACAGAAGAAGATTTTAATAATGTGATTATTAAAAATATCAATGGAGCTGATATTAAAGTGAAGGATATTGCCGATGTAGTGTTAGGTCCGGAAAATGAAGAAAGTGCTTTGAAAGAAAGCGCCATACCTATGATCGCTTTGGCTATTGTTCCACAGCCTGGCTCCAACTACGTTGAGATCTCTGATGAATTTTATAAGCGGCTTGAGGATATTAAAAAAGAAGTTCCCGAAGATATTAAGATCAATATCGCTTTAGATCAAACTAAATTCATTAAAAAATCCATCTCGGAAGTAGAAGAAACATTGATCATTGCCATTATACTGGTTGTCCTGATCATCTATCTTTTTTTCCGCGACTGGCTGATTGCATTCCGTCCCCTGATTGATATACCTGTTTCATTGATCGGCGCTTTTTTTATCATGTACCTGATGGGTTACACTATCAATGTACTTTCACTGCTGGCTATTGTGTTAGCCACAGGTCTGGTGGTGGATGATGGAATTGTAGTGACGGAGAATATTTATAAAAGAATGGAAAAAGGCATGGGAAAATGGCAGGCTGCCAAAGAAGGTTCCAAAGAAATTTATTTTGCCGTTATTGCTACTTCCATCACACTAGCAATTGTATTCCTTCCTATCATTTTCTTACAAGGTTTTGTGGGAAGTCTGTTTAGGGAATTTGGTATTGTTGTAGCGGGAGCTGTTTTGATATCAGCCTTTGTTTCCCTTACATTGACACCTGTATTGAATGTATACCTTGCTAAGAAAAATGTACATAAACATTCCTGGTTTTATACTAAGACAGAACCTTTCTTTCGTGGAATGGAAAATGGTTACCAGAGATTATTGACCAAATTCATAAAAGTTCGCTGGGTTTCTTTTTTCATTATTGCAGCTTGTGTACTGATCATATTTTTGATCGGGGGCAACCTGCAATCTGAACTGGCGCCGATGGAGGATCGCAGCCAGTTCCGTTTACAATTAACTGCACCTGAAGGCACTTCTTTTGATGCAATGGATAACTATGTGGACAGGGTATCGAATTTAATGCTGGACTCTGTGCCTGAAAAAATCACCGTTTTGAGTGTCACAGCTCCTGGGTTTTCAGGTTCGGGAAATGCCAATACTGGGTTTGTTCGTGTAACACTGGTAGATCCAAAAAAAAGAGAACGGTCACAGAAAGAAATCGTGGAGATGATCAACCGCAACCTGCCAAAATATAATGAAGGAAGAGCTTTTGCAATAGAGGAACAAACGATATCAGTGAACCGCAGAGGTGGCCAGCCTGTTTCTTTTGTTCTTCAAAACAACAACTTTAATAAGCTGACAGAGATACTTCCAAAGTTTCTGGAAGAAGCCAATAAAAGCAAGGTATTGCAGCAGGTAGATGCTGATCTTAAATTCAACAAACCGGAGTTGAGAGTACAGATTGACCGGTTAAAAGCAAGTGAACTGGGTGTAAGTGTAAGTGATATTTCAGAAACATTGCAGTTAGCCTATAGTAACCGCAGACTGGGTTATTTTACAAAAGACGGTAAACAATACCAGGTAATGGGGCAGGTAGCCCGAAGCAACCGTGATGATCCGGATGATCTGAAAGTTTTATTCGTCCGAAACAATCGCAATGAAATGATCAGCATGGATAACCTGGTGAAAGTGGAAGAATCGAATACCCCGCCCACTATTTATCACTTTAACCGTTATAAATCTGCGACTGTATCGGCCGGTCTGGCACCTGGCTACACCATTGGAGATGGGATCAAGGAAATGCAGGCCATTGCTGATAAGCTATTGGATGAGTCTTTTTCAACTTCACTATCAGGGTCATCAAGAGATTTTGCAGAAAGCAGCAGCAATACAAGTTTCGCTTTTTTACTTGCATTAGGTTTGATCTTTTTAATTCTCGCGGCGCAGTTTGAAAGTTTTATCGATCCGCTTATAATTATGATAACAGTGCCGCTGGCTATTGCCGGTGCGGTATTAACGCTATGGTTAATGGGTCATACACTTAATATTTTTTCACAAATAGGCATGATCATGCTGATAGGCCTGGTGACGAAAAACGGTATCCTGATCGTTGAGTTTGCCAATCAGAACCGCCTCAATGGTATGAAGAAAACAGAAGCCGCTATCTTTTCGGCCACACAACGTTTGCGTCCTATTTTAATGACCAGTCTTGCTATGTCATTAGGTGCATTACCATTGGCATTATCATTAGGAGCTGCAGCTACCAGCCGTATTCCGCTGGGCGTCGTGATAGTAGGGGGAATTTTATTTTCATTGATACTTACGTTATTTGTATTGCCTGCGATGTACACATATATGTCAAGTAAGAAAAAGAAAAGTGAAATGGATAAGCTATATCCATTGAGAAACGAAGAAGCGCAATTAGTTCAGCAAGAAACAATCGCGGAGACGGTTTAAAAAAATATTCATGATAAGAGGATTTATTTTCATTACATCGGCATTATTTTTTACAGGCTCCGTATCCTATGCACAACGGATGCTTACGTTGGAAGAAGCGATAGCTACAGCATTGCAAAATAATTATGATATACAGTTATCCAAAAATGATTCAATGGTGGCTGCATTAGATTACTCTTATCGTAATGCCGCGTTCCTGCCCACTGTCAATGGAAATTTAGGAACCACATGGAACAGTAACAATCAACGGCAAACCCTGGCAGATGGCTCTAAAAGAGAGCAAAAAAATATCCGGTCACATAATACTGCCGCCTCCATTGCTTTAAGCTGGACCTTGTTTGACGGATTAAAAATGTTTGCTACCCGTGATAAAGCGGCAGAGTATATTCAATTGGGTTCATTGGGAATAAAAAACCAGGTAGTCAATAGTATAGCTGGTGTTATTTCAACGTATTATAATATTGTACGACAGAAGCAACAATTAAAGTCGGTAGAAGAGCAGATAACATTGAATGAAGAACGAGTAAGACTTTCACAATATAAATTAGATATAGGCACCGGCGCTAAACCTGATCTGCTGCAAAGTAAAGTCGACCTG